>JAOZTV010000345.1 GCA_029939015.1 Candidatus Aminicenantota bacterium | reverse complement strand
TTTTTATGATTTATACTTATTTATGAAATTAACAGGAGATAATTTATTCTTTTGACAAGTATGAGAATAAATATTAGTAAAAAAATATTCACCTCTGAGGATACTGGTTTCGGTGTTTTTTCTGCCCTCAATAGTAAAACATGGGAAGAGATAATTGTAGTTGGTGAGCTATATGATATTAGTGTTGGAGACGTATTAAAAGTCAAAGGTGAAATATCCAATCATAAAAAATTTGGTGAACAACTAAAGGTTGAATCATATCAAATACTCCTACCGGATGATAAAAAAGGTATCAAAAGATACTTAATTGACAGGGTTAGTGGAATTGGAAAAAAAACAGCTGATAAGATTGTTGAACATTTTGGCAATGACACGTTTAAAATACTTGAGGCAAAACCTGAAAGATTAAAGGAGATAAAGGGCTTAAGAAAAGCAATTATCAATGAAATTCAAGGAAATTTAAAAGACAATCAAATTATTAGAGAATTAACCGAGAGATTATCAAAATATAATATCGGCCGTCATACTATATCTAAATTATATAAGGAACTTGGAGAAAGTGTTATTGATATATTACAATCCAATCCTTATTTTTTAATTGAAAACATCAAGGGCATTGGCTTTAAAATTGCTGACAATATCGCAAAGAGTTATGGAATAGAGTCAGACAGTCCTTTCAGAATAAATGCAGGTATTGATTTTGTACTTAATGAAAATGAACAAAAGAACGGAAATCTTTATATTGAAAAAGACACATTAATCAAAAAAAGTAAATATCTTTTGGATGTTTCAGATAGCATTATTTTAGATGAAATTAATAATAAGATTATAAAAAATGAAATAATAAAAGAGAAAATACCTGAAGATATTTTTATTAAATATGAAACATTTTTAATTGAAAAGGAAATAGCAGGAAGATTGCTTGATATTTCAAAGCTGAAAGATAATGAAGACAAAAAAGACATAAATATTGACTTGATAACAGAAGACATGAATATAGAGCTTGCCAAAGAGCAAAAGGAAGCTGTATATTCAACTTTTAATAATGGCTTAACCATCATAACTGGGGGACCAGGAACCGGAAAGACTACAATAATTAGGGTAATTATTGAGCTATTTATGGATATGGATAAAAAAGTAAAAATTGCAGCTCCAACAGGTAGAGCCGCAAAGAGGATTGAAGAAACCTCAGGTTATTCTGCATCAACTATTCATAGATTGCTAAAACTTGACCCTGAAACAGGCAGATTTGTTCATGATGAGACTAAGCCTTTAAAAGCAGATATAATCATTATTGATGAGTCATCAATGATAGATACCTATGTTTTCCTGGCATTACTCAGAGCTATTTCAAGTACAACGAGAGTTGTTTTTATTGGTGATAGAGACCAACTCCCGTCAGTTGGTCCGGGTAATATTCTAAGAGACCTGATAAATAGTGAAAAATTCAGTACCATTTTTCTAAGCCGTAATTTCAGACAAAGCAAGGACAGTCTTATTATTGAAAATGCCTATAGAATAAATACTGGTGAAAAAATTATAACTAAGCCCTATACAGATTTATTAGATTTTGTCTCCATAGATGTTGCAAATAACCAAATTGTAATAAAAAAAATAATTAATATTATTAAATATTATAAAGATGAATATAAATTTAATTCATCTGAAATACAGATATTAGTGCCAATGTATAGAGGAGAAGCTGGTATTACTCAAATAAATTCGTCTATTCAGGAAGAGTTCAACGATAATATTTTTTATATTGATAAAGAGAATATAAAATTTAAGAAAAACGATAAGGTCATGCAGTTAAAAAACAACTATGAAAAGGATGTTTTTAATGGAGAACAGGGGACAATTCATAGTTTTGATGAAGACAAAAAAACATTATCAATAGAATTTGACGGTAAAATAATTGAATATGATTTAGATGAGCTTGATGAATTAACCCTGTCTTACGCAGTATCTGTTCATAAATCCCAGGGTTCTGAATTTGATATGGTCATACTTGTTCTATTGCCATATCACTCAATTATGTTAAACAGGGAAATATTTTATACTGCCGTTACAAGGGCAAAGAAAAAACTTTTTCTCATTTCAGACTCACAGACTATACAAACAGCTATATCAAATTCTTCACCTGCCGACAGAAAAACCTTATTAGAAAAAAGAATAAATGAATTAGAAAAGGAGATATAAATGAAAGACAAAACAAATTGTTATTATTGTGGAGAAAATCTTATAAAAAAGGACATAGAAGGAAGAATTCGTTTATATTGTAATAATTGCTCTACTCCAATCTATGAAAACCCAATCCCTGCAACAACTGCCGTTGTTATAAGAGATAATTCTGTTTTACTTGTTAAAAGAGGAGTCGAACCTCATAAGGGGGAATGGTGTCTGCCTGGTGGTTTTATGGAGCTTGATGAAGAACCGGAAGAAGCTTGTCTTAGAGAACTAAAAGAAGAAACTAATCTAACTGGAATCAGCCCGGTTTTACAGGGTGTTTATTTAAGTAGAAACCCATTTTATACTTCTGTTGCGTTAATCGGTTATTATATGCAAGGAGTTAGTGGTGATTTAAAGGCAGGTGACGATTGCACAAAAGTAGGATATTTTAATTTTGATAATTTGCCGGAAATACCTTTTAAAAGTCACAGAAAATTATTAAAAGACACAATGAAAAATCTATCCATATTTACAACAAAGAGAATTAATAATTTTGGAGCCTATGTAATTACTTCAGAAGAACATTTGAAAATTACAGAAGAAGCCTGCAAGGCTGGTGCAAAAATAATTCAATTAAGAGATAAAAAGAAAAGTAAGAAAGAGCTTCTGGAACTGGCAATTAAGATGAGAAAAATCACGAGCAAAACCAATACTCTATTAATAATTAATGACCATCTGGATATTGCATTGATGGCTGATGCTGACGGAGTTCACTTTGGACAGGATGACCTACCTGTAAAGATTGCAAGAAAAATGACACCAGAAGGATTTCTTATTGGAAAATCAACACATTCTTTTAAACAGGCAATAAAAGCAGAAAAAGATGGGGCTGACTATATTGGTATTGGACCAGTTTATAAAACTCCAACAAAGGAAGATTATATTCCAATCGGTATTGATACGGCAAAGCAGGTTATTGAACAAGTTAAAATACCTGTTATAGCAATAGGCGGGATCGATTTTAATAATGTTGACAAAATAGTAAAAATTGGATTTAAAAATATTGCAATGGTAAGACAATTTCAGGAAGACACAAAAAATGTAGTAATAGAACTTAACAAACTGTTAATTTAAAGAAAATTCTCCATAGCAGT
>JAOZTV010000344.1 GCA_029939015.1 Candidatus Aminicenantota bacterium | reverse complement strand
ATTCAAAGATAACTTTGTAAACTCCTGCTCCCAGATTTAAAAGACGATAAACACCATTTTCATCTGAAATTGAAATTGACTTACCAATCATCTTTGGATTTGTTGCTGTTACCATAACTCCTGGGATAGCAGTCCCGTCTGCTGTTACTACCTTACCTGTAATTTTTGCTGTACTTGACTGAGCAATCATTAATGTTGCCAAAAAAGCTATAAGCAAAACTACTAAAAACATTTTTTGCATTTTCATATTTCCTCCTTTTATGCATTTTCACTATATTATTTGCAATATTATTTCCAATGCAGTATAAAAAAAACTTCATAGTGGCAATATACATAAAACAAATAGTAATAAACATAATTAATAGGCTAATATACATAAATTTGTAGTTAGTAAAAACACAAGATGCTGATATTTACATAAAATTATTCAATTATATGGATTTAGTTCAATTATTTGCGTTTTTCTCGAATATTAAAATATTTTTTTATGCTATAATAAAATTTATGAGACAAATTATTCTATCTTTATTATCTGTTTTTTTTTTATTAAATAATATTTATGGAGATTACCAAATAAAAAATGATTTGAATTTTAAAAAAATATCTATTAAAGATGGACTTTCTCAAAGTACAGTAAATGCTTTATTTCAGGATAGCAGAGGTTTTATTTGGGTTGGTACTAATAATGGACTTAATAGATATGATGGTATAAAATTTGACAAATACTTTTATGATAGCGAATTAGAACATTCAATAAGTAGCAGTTTTATAATATCTATATCCGAGGATTCAAAAGGGAATATGTGGATAAATACAACGAATGGATTAAATAAGTTTAATATTGAGTCAGAGAAATTTAAAAGATATAATATTGGTAGTAGCAATAAGCTTACATCTTTTTTGTTTAAAAATAATAATAATGAATTATTCATAAGTAAAGAAAATAAAATATATAAATATAATCCTAATATTGATAAAATAGAATTATACTTAACAGTTTATAAAAAAAATGTGAAAAAAACAGATGCAATATCGTCAATTATTGAAAATAAATATGGGCATATATTAATTGGTACATTTAGAAGTGGTCTTTATATTTATTATAAAAAGAAACTTCTTAGTCATTATACACATAACACCAAAGACAAAAATTCAATTAGTAGCAATTCAATATCTGCTTTGTTAGAAGATAATGAAAAGATTTGGGTTGGTACATCTAATGCTGGATTAAATTTAATTGATAGACAAAATAATAAAATACAATACTATGTTTTTAAAAACAATAAAAATTCAATTCAAAATAATACAATAAAATCAATTATTAAATATGAAAATAATATCTGGGTTGGGACATACAGAGGATTGAGTATTTATAATAAAGATAAAAATTCATGGAATAACTATAGAAATATTCCCAATGAAACAAAAAGTATAAGCCAGAATGATATCAAATCAATTCTAATTGACAGATCAAAATCTATTTGGATTGGAACTTTTGGAGGAGGAATAAATAAAATAACTCCTAAAAAAATTATGTTTGAACAAATCAAATCAGGAAACGATCCTTCAAAAAACATTAATAATAATCTTGTGTGGAGTATATTTGAGGATTCAATTGGAGATTTTTGGGTTGGCACAGAAGACGGAATTAACAGATATATAAAAAAAGAAAAAAAGTATAAATATTATAATAATATATCTGCTAATATATTTTCTAACAAGCCATTATTTCCATTTACAATAGTAGAAGATAATAGAAATAATATATGGATTGGCACAAATAATGGACTACTTAAATACACCAAAAATAAGGACAAATTTATTAGATTTAGTAATATTAGAGGAGATAATAATTCTATAAGTAGCAATACAATTTATAATTTGTTTTTTGATACTAATGACCAACTCTGGATAGGAACAAGGAAAGGTTTAAATATTTATAATAGCAAAAATAAGATTTTTATAAGGTATAAACAATTAAATAATGTAACAGATAGAGTATCAGCAATAAATGAAGATTTTAATAAAAATATTTGGTTTTCGACTATTGGTAAACTTAATAAAATTAATAATAATGGTAGTTTTACTTCAATTAAACTTCAAAATCCAGAATTAAAGAATCTTAATTTTAAATATATAAGATTTATTCATTTTCCAGATAGTGCAACCATATGGGCAGGAAGTAATGGCGGTATTTTAGAGTATTCATTAGAGAATAACAAGCTTATAAAGCACTATTCAATTCAAAATGGATTGCCAACAAATGATGTAAGAGGAATTGCTGAAGACAAATTTGATAATATATGGATAAGTTCAAATAATGGTATATCAAAATATAATAAAAAATCAAAATTGTTTAAAAACTTTACAATTAATGAAGGTATTGAAAATGTTGAATTTAACAAATCTGTTTATTTTAAAAATAAAAACGGGAAAATATTTTTTGGAGGTGTAAATGGAATAACGGCTTTTTATTCTAAAGAGACTGTACCAAATATGCATAAACCTCAGATATTTATTACTAAATTTAAATTATTCAATAAAGACATTCAAATAGGTAAAAATTCAATTCTAAAAAAATCGATTATGAATTCAAAAAAAATCACACTAAAAAATGACGAAAATTTTTTCTCTTTTGAATTTACTGCCTTAGATTTTGTTGCTCCACATAAAAACAAATACAAATATAAATTGGAGGGGATTGACAGAGATTGGGTAAATACTAATTCAAATAATAGGAATGCAAACTATACAAATATACCTCCAGGAAATTATATATTTAAGGTTATCGGGTCAAATAACGATGGTATATGGAATACAAAAGGTAGAGAGATTTCAATTATTATACAATACGCATTTTGGCAGACAATCTGGTTTAAAATATTCTTACTCTTATTAATAATTATATTTAGTCTATTAGGCTTTAATTATATATTGAGAAAGTATAAAAAAGAATTAAAAGGAGAGAATTCACTCGAATATTATTTTCAGCAAAATAATATTACAGAAAGAGAAAAAGAAGTAATTAATCAAATAATGAAAAAGAAAAGCAATAAAGATATTGAAGATGTACTATTTATTTCAATAAACACAGTAAGAAACCATAAACACAATATTTTCAAGAAACTTGATGTTAAGAACAGCAGTGAACTTATCTATAAAATTAATTCTATAAAAGCACTATAATTATATAATAAAATATTGATTAATTAAGTAAATTTGCATTCTTATTATTCAAAATAATAGAGGGATCTATTTCAAACATTTCTTTGTCAAAATTACATTTTTTTAATTTTTCATTAAATGTTGTTGCTTTAATTCCTA
>JAOZTV010000073.1 GCA_029939015.1 Candidatus Aminicenantota bacterium | reverse complement strand
AGATTGATGATGAAAAATATGCAATTCCTGCAAAACAGGTTGCAGAGGTTATTGATTTGGTGAAATTCACAAAAATCCCACAGTCACCAGATTTTGTAAGTGGACTTATGAATTATAGAGGAAATGTTTTGCCTGTAATTGATTTACCAAATCTTTTTTTAAAGAGAGTATTTAAACCTATGCTAAGTACAAGAATAGTCTTAATGAATTTTATTATAAAAAAACATACATATGTTCTTGGAATAATTGTAGAAAATCTAACTGAAACAGTAAAATTTGAAAAAAAAGATATAAAAAAATCCGGACTTAATTTTGATTTCATTCCTTACCTTGGTAAGGTAATTTCAAATAATGGTGAAATTATTCATTTACTTGAAGTTGAAAAGGTTTTGCCTGAAGAATTAAAAGCCTCATTGTTTAGGTTAAAATAAAAAAATGATAATTTCAGATAATATTAACAAAATTATTGAAAAAAAAATTGGAGCAGATATAAATTTATTAGGTGTTAAAAATGTAGAATCTGCTATCTTAAATGGAATAAAAAAAAGCAAAGCAAAGTCAATTGAAGAATATGGAATATTGCTTCAAATTGATAATAATATTTATAATTCATTTGTTGAAGAAATAATTATACCTAAGACATGGTTTTTTAGAAATAAAGACTCATATATCTATCTTAAAAATGAAATTATAGGTAAATGGAAAACTGAAGAGAATAGAGTACTAAGAGTTTTGTCAATCCCATGTTCTACAGGAGAGGAACCATATTCAATTGCATCAACATTATTTGAAGCAGGTTTAAATAAATCTAATTTTACTATTGATGCAATGGATATCAGTAATAATGCAATTTCTTTTGCAAATTGTGGAATTTATCCCAAAAATCATACTCAAATCGAGGATGTATCCTTTATTAATCAATATATATTTGAAAATGGTGAAAATATTTATGTTGACGACCAATTAAAATCACAAATATCTTTTATTAATGCTAATTTACTTGATATAAATTCTTTAAATAAAAAAAAATATGACATCATTTTTTGCAGAAATGTATTTATTTATTTCACTAAGAAAGCAAGAGAAAAGGTTATTCTTAATCTAAAAAATTTACTTATAAAGGGCGGTTTAATATTTACAGGTCATGCAGAATTAAATATTTTTTTAAATTCAGGATTTATAAAAACCGGTACAAAAAATTCCTTTGTCTGCTCGGTAGGTAAAAAAAAAAAAAAAGAATTAAAAAAAAAAAAGAAAAGAGAATTAAAAATAAATATTAAGAAAGCTATAATTAGTAAAGAGCAAATTAATATTGAAAAAGAACCAACGGTATTGACTTATCAGATGATAAAATCACTTGCTGATATTGGTGAATATCAAAAAGCTATGCTCTTATGTGAAACATATATTGAAGAGATGAAACCCGATGCAGAAATTTTTTACATAAAGGGCTTAATACATCAATTGCAGAATAGTATGGATAATGCACAAGTAAACTTTGAAAAAGCAATATACTTAAAACCCGATTATTATGATGCCTTACTCCAAATGAGTTTTTTAATGGAAAAAAAAGGTAAACTTAAAAGTGCTGTATTATTTAAAAATAGAGCAAAAAGATCTTATAAGTTAACAGGGGAATAACTATGGATGAAAAATCTCAGAATGAAATAAAATGCTGGAAAACGAAAGGAGTCTATGGCAACCTGTCCTGTAAAGAGCTTTCTGAATATATCCATTGTAGAAATTGCCCTCAATTTACAAAAGCAGGCAGAGAATTATTCAATAAAAATTTTGTAACCAATGATCTTTTAGATGAATGGACTGTAAAAAATGCAATACCAAAAACAAACGAACAGGTTGGTGATATTTCAATTGTTCCTTTCAGATTAAAGGATGAGTGGTTTGCCTTATCTACTAACTTATTAATTGGAGCCAATGGAGTGTTATCCGTTCATTCTCTGCCTCATAGATCAAATAATATATTTGAAGGTCTTGTTAATATCAATGGAGAATTATTATGTTGTGTTTCAGCTTATGAAATATTAGGTTTAACAGACAAAAACTTCAAAGATGATAGTAAAGGGTATAAAAGAATGGTTATAATAAAAAAAAATGATGATATTTTTGTCTTTAAGGTAGATGAATTATTAAGAGCAGAGAGAATTTCATCAGATGATTTGAAAAAACCACCTGCAACATTAACTAAATCAAAAGCATCTTATACTAAAAACGTTTATTTTAAAGATGAAATAGAAATAGGCATTATTAATGATGATAATTTTTTTAAAATATTGAAGGAGAGTTTGAGTCAGAGATGATTAATAAAGAATATATTTTAAAGATAGATGGATCAATGTTTGATTTATTTCACTCAGAATTGCTGGTTAACTCAAAAGAGATTAATACATTATTAAATAAAAACAATTTTCTTTTAACTAATGACATTGATACTATCGTAATTTTATTTCAATCAATAGAGGGAGCTGCCAGAATTATTGGATTTAAACCGGTTGAAAAATTAATTGTTATTTTATTAAAATTAATTAAAAATATTGAAGGTATAGATATTCAAACCGATTTATATGAAAAACTAAGCTGGATTTTACTCGAAAGTAATAATATTCTTATCGGTATTGCAAAAAAAAATAGAGAAGAAATAGCAGATGAAATAAATGCTTTAGTTGAAATGATTGATCAACAGGTAGATAAAGTTCAAGAAATTATCGAATTATCTATAGATATAAATGATTCTTTACCAAAAGAAGAAAATCCTACTACTCAAAAAAGTACAAGTCAGGAGTATTCTGATACATCTATGATAGATCTGTTTCTAATTGAAGTAGAGAATAATTGCAGAGTTCTTGAAGATAATCTAATTGAAGCAGAAGTAAATAATTCTAAAGAATTCATTGAACCATTGATGAGAGCTGCTCATTCGATTAAGGGTGCAGCAAGAATTGTTGGACTTGATATTGCTGTGAATTTAGCACATAGTATGGAGGAAATACTTGAGAAAGCCATGAATGGTGAATTTATCCTTGAAGTCACTTCAATAGATGAATTATTGAAAAGTACAGATATATTTAAACAATTAATAAATATGCAGGCAGAACATGTAAGCTTATGGTTTTTAGATCAGGAAGAGGAAATTAAATCTATATGTGAAAATTTGGACAATATACTTGTTGGCAAAGTAGTAATTACTGATAAAATAAAAACAAATAAAGCAATTAAAAAAAATAAACAAAAAGATGTTAAAGATATTGGAAAAACAGAAACAAAAACAGAAATAATTGAGGAAACTGCTTATGTTCGTGTTTTATCAGAAAATTTGAATAAATTACTGGGGCTGGCAGGTGAGAGTCTTGTTGAAGCAAGAACATTAAGACCTCTTATTTACCCACTTCAAAAAATCAGAAATTCTTATCTTGGTTTAGAATCTCTTTCTGAAGAATTATTTCATTCAATACAAAATTCAATTGTTTCAGATGACATTAAAAAAACTATAACTAAACTGGTTGGCGATATTGAGAACTTAAAAGTATCTCTTCAGGGATACTCTGAAAACTTTGAAAAATATTCAAGGCGTTTAGAATTCTTAACTGAAAAAATGCATACTGAAGTACTTGCAAGTAGAATGGTACCCTTTTCTGAAGGACTTCTTGGTTTCAAGAGAATGGTTCGTGATATTTCGAAAACACTTAATAAAAAAATTGATTTTGAAATTTTAGGCAGCAATACAAAAATTGATCGTGATATACTAGAAAAATTGGAATCGCCTCTTATGCATATAATCAGGAATGCATTAAGTCATGGTATAGAAGCACAGGAAGATAGAAAAAAGAATAAAAAAGACGATATTGGATCTCTTATTCTAAAAGCTGAACATAAGGCAGGAATGCTTCATATCAGTATAAGTGATGATGGCAACGGTATTGATATTGAAAAACTAAGGCTTGCAGTTGTAGAAAAGGGTTATGTGTCAAAAAAGATGGCCAAAAAAATGATTGATAGTGAATTAATTGATTTTTTGTTTTTGCCTGGGTTTTCTACTGCATCTGAAGTTTCGGAAATATCAGGTAGGGGAGTAGGGCTTGATGTTGTTCATTCAATGATTAGTAAGGTTTCAGGTATAGTTCATGTTGAAACTGTAAAAGGAAAAGGGACTACATTTTTTCTGCAACTTCCTTTAACTCTATCAGTTGTAAGAGCCTTGCTTGTTGATATAAATGGAGAACCTTATGCAATACCATTGTCAAAGATAGATCATATTATTGAGTTGAATAATGAAGAACTATTATCAGCAGAAGATCATCAATATTTTGTGTTCAATAATGAAAATATTGGCTTGGTAAGTGCTTCCCAGGTTCTTGAAATTGATAGAATAAGTGAGTTTGAATTTCCTGTAAAAACAATAATCATAAGTGACAGGATGAATAAATTTGGGTTTGTAGTTGATAAAATATTTGGAGAAAGGGAGCTGGTCATAAGACCGCTTGATAAAAGACTTGGAAAAATTCAGAATATTAATGCTGTAGCTATAATGGAAAATAGTTTGCCGGTAATAATTCTTGATGTAGATGACCTTGTCAGATCTATTGATAATATTATATCCGGTACAAGTTTATCACAAATCAGAAAATCCGTATCAGTAGCTGTTACAGCAAGAAAAAAAATACTGGTTGTTGATGATTCATTAACAGTTAGAGAGGTTGAAAGACGGCTCCTTGAAAATGCAGGTTATGAGGTTGTAGTAGCAATAGATGGTATGGAAGGCTGGAATATGGTACAAAAGAGACCATTTAATCTAATTATTTCAGATATAGATATGCCTCGAATGAATGGAATACAATTTGTTACAATGGTAAAAGGAGATACAAAATATAAGGATATCCCAATAATAATAATTTCCTATAAGGATAGAGAAGAGGATAGAATTCGTGGTTTGAATGCAGGGGCAAATCATTACCTGACAAAGAGTAGTTTTCATGATAAAAATTTCATTAATACCGTGAGAGATCTTATTGGTGAAGCATAGATGAGAATTGCAATAGTAGATGATCAGATACTTGCACTCGAAGCATTGAGAAGGGTTTTAACAACTGTAGAAGAGTATAAAATTGCATGGATTGCAAAAAATGGGAAAGAGGCACTTGAAAATTGCATAAAAGATATTCCCGATCTAATTCTAATGGATCTTGTAATGCCTGTTATGGATGGTGTAGAAGCAACAAAATTGATAATTGAAAAATATAATTGTCCAATTTTAATTGTGACATCAACAATAAAAGATACTTCTTCGAGAGTTTTTGATGCTATGGGATACGGTGCACTTGATGTAGTTTGTACTCCAAACTTAGGTAGCATGGGAAAACTTAGTGGTGGAAGAGAATTATTAGATAAGGTTGAAAAAATCAGGAAACTGATTCAAAAAGATAAAACTGATTATTCAATAAGAATAACTGAATTAAAGAAGGAAAATGTGTCATTTCCAATCATTGTTATTGGCTCTTCAACAGGAGGGCCAAAGGCTTTGGCTGCAATTCTTTCTAAACTCCCTTTCTCAATAAATACTGCTATTATAATTGTTCAACATGTTGACTCAAAGTTTGCAATTGAATTATCCTCATGGCTTAGTCGCCAGACAAGTGTTCCTGTTAATTTAATAAAAGAAGATATGGAAATAAAAAAAAACAATATATATCTTGCAGCAAGTGAAAACCATCTTATAATGGGAGCAGACTTACATTTTCATTACATAGAAGAACCAAAGGATTATCCCTATAGACCATCTATAGATGTTTTCTTTAGAAGTTTGAAGAAGTGGAAACGAAAAGGTGTAGCAATGATATTGACAGGAATGGGGAGGGATGGAGCATATGGCTTATTACTATTAAAGAACGAGGGATGGTTTACGATAGCTCAAGATGAAGCAAGCTCAGTAATATTTGGAATGCCAAAAGCAGCAATTAAAATTGGAGCAGCAAAAGAAATTTTACCTATAGATCTAATCGGCGAAGTTATGTTAAAAAAGATATGAGATATCATAAAAATAGATCAATTCAGGTATTAAAAAGAAATTAGAGAGATAATATTAATTTGGAGACAAAAAAAAACAAATCGGAATTTGATAAGCTAAATGAAAGAATTACCTACTTAAATAAAAGTATTGTGTCTTATGATGATGAAATAGAAGAGTTACATATTAAAAAAAACAAACTGACTCTTGATATTGAATTGATAAAACATGAAATGGATCAAATATTTAATAATTCAATGAACGCAACCTGGATTATTAATTCTGAATATATAATAAAAAGAGTAAATGATAAGATGAAAACATTATTGGGGAAACCAGACTCTGAGATTATTGAAAAAAAATGTTTTAATCTTCTTAATAATTCCTTTTGCAAAACAAAGAATTGTCCTTTAATAAAATTAAAAAAAACAAATAAAAAAATAGAATCAGAAACCATTATTAATATAAATAAAAAACAATTTGTTTTTAATCTTTCCGTAACTACTTTTAATGGAGTATCAAGTGAATTTTTAGGTGTAATTATGACCTATACTGATATAACAATAAAAAAACATTTAGAAAAAAAATTAAAATCAGCATATAAAGAATTAGAAAAATTATCAATGACAGACGGATTAACAAAAATTGCAAATAGACGAAATTTTGATATTACCTTTGATAAAGAAATAAAAAGAGCAAAAAGGGATAAAGAACATTTAGCACTTATTATGATTGATATTGATTTTTTTAAATTTTATAATGACCATCACGGACATATTGAAGGGGATAAATGTTTAATTCAAGTTGCATCAATAATATCCTCAGTTACTAACCGTGCAAGTGATCTTGTAGCAAGATATGGTGGAGAAGAATTTGTTATAATTCTACCTTATACAACTGAGGCAGGAGCCAAAAAAATTGCAACGCAATTAAAAGAAAAGATGAGAGAAAATAATATTGTCCATAGATCGTCAAAAGTCAAGCCTTATGTAACATTAAGTATGGGAGTATTTAGTGCTATACCAGATAATTATCTTTTACCTGAGAATATGATAAAGATTGCTGATAAAGCCTTATATGAAGCAAAAGAAAACGGAAGAAACCAATATAAATATTCATCACAATAGAGGCTTATAATATCTGACATCTTGTCAAATACTTAAAAGAATCTGTCTTGATATTTATCCAGCTCTCATTACCACTATTGTCATATCATCGTGTTGAGGGTGACCTTTGACAAAATCATTGACATCATTTAAAGCAGATGTAATAATTTCTTTAACAGGCTTATCTCTATTTTTTATTATTGATTTACATAATCTTTGTTCTGTGAATTCATCAAGATTTCTATTCATTGCTTCAGAAAAACCATCTGTATAAAAAACAACAAGATCTCCTTTATTTAAGTTTGTTTTTTCGACTTGAAGCGTTCTATTAAATATTTGACCTTTTTCAATTCCAAGTGCAATTCCTTTGGGTTTTAGTGGAATAATCTCTTTTGCTGAATTTTTTAATAGTAAAAGAGGGTTATGTCCAGCTCTACAATAGTTAAGTGTTTTTTCTTTTAAATCTACAATTCCAATAAATAATGTGACAAATGATTTTTTTTCCATCATTAAATAAAGTGATTTATTTACTTTTGAAAGAACCATTTCCGGAGGAAGGTCTGTTTCAGAATGTGATTGAATAACTCCCTTTGTAAGTGTCATGTATATTGCAGCAGACACGCCTTTTCCTGAAACATCTCCAATTACAAGTCCTAGTTTTGAGTCACTTATTCTAATAAAATCATAATAGTCTCCACCAACTTCGTTTGCAGGTACACAAACACCTTCTATCTCAAAATTATCAATTTTGGGAAATTCTTTTGGCAATAATTGCATTTGAACATCTCTTGCAATTTCCAATTCTTTTGACATACGCGCTCTTTCTGTAATACGTTTTATATGTTCTGGTATATGAATGCTTTCATCAACAAATATTTTTCTTTTGAATTGTCCTATAATGGCAACGAAGATTGGGATTGAAAGTATGAAAAGTGATAAAACCCCCTGATAAAAGAAAGTATCAACTTTGTTTGTTATTAGAGGTATTGATTGCATTATACCAATTATTATAAAACTTGAAGAAATAACTGTTAAAATATCAAACTTCCAGAAAATGTATCCATGATATATCCCGATAATAAAAAACAAAACCCATTCAAAATAAATTGGATATATTGAAATATTTAATCCCCAGAATGACATAGCATAAATAGTCCATAAAAGTGATGAAATTATTAAACTTTTAAATTTACTATTAAATAATTTAAAAAAATATATATTTGGAAGCAGACGAAAAACCATCTCTGAAAAAAAACTTGATGAGACAGCATATAATACAGGTACTAAAAATGGAAAGCTTGAGGATAGGCTAAGATTATATTTTGTTATATCTACAAAAACATTAAAATAATTAATAAATATTATTATTAAAAATGTGATTATTCCTAAACCTAAAAATCCAGCAGAATACCCATTTAATATTGAGTTTGAAACATTTAAGGTAAAAAATTTCTTATTAAAAAAACTATCGATTGAAATAAATTTATTAGCAAATTTTGTTCTTCCCAATGATTCTCCTATACTCCAGGATGAAAAACCCATAATTGAAAAAAATGGCCATAAAATAAAAATTAGAATGAATAAAATGACCAGACCCATTCCATCTGTTGATAATTGTCCAATATTTGATCCGAAAGACAATATCTTAAACTTCAATAGAGTTTCAATTACAAGACTTGTCCAGATAATAAAGAAAATGTAAGATGCAGTCTTTACACCAATTTCACCCTCGTGGTATTTTTTTAAAAAAACAACTTGAATTATCAAAAAGAGAAGAAAAAGATAAACATAAGATAAACTTAACAGCATGGATTGATTGCTTTGTGACTGAGTTATAATGTTTTTTTCAGATTCTGGTATTCCAAAAAGAATAGTTAATCTTCCTACTTCATTTCCCTGTATCATTAAGGTTATTTTTTCAACAGCTTTATCATCTGGTCTTTGTTTTGTCCAGTTAAATGTATAGTTTGTCCTGTTTTCAAGTTTTTTAATATTTGAGACATCATTAATAAATCCGGTTAAATCTATTTTATTATTCCTGAGAAAACTTACTGCAATATTATTAGCTTCTTCTTTATTGATATGAGCTTTTTTATTATCGAAGTATTTTGATTTTTCGGGAACAATATGCTGATATGAAACTATTTTTCCGTCTTTAGCTATTGAAATTATGAATCTTTCATACAGAGTACTGGTTGGCACATTTTTATACCAGAAAAATATCCAAACAAAGTCTAAACCATTATTATTTACTCTAGAAATGATTTCCTGTGCCCCCTTTATTCCGTACTGTTTTTGCAGATAAAAAAAGGCATTTGTATTATGAGTAACAGATGCGAATATTTTAAAATCTTTTGTGTCAAGTTTCTTGTCTGCTAAAAATTTTTCAGCTATTTTTAGAGCCTCAGATTTGTTTAATTTTAAATCAATAGAATTATATGGAATAATACTATTTAAATAAAAAGAAAAAATAAGTAAACTAATAACACCTAAAACTAATAAGAACCAATTCCATTTAATATATTTATTTTTCATTTAATTTTTCTTAAAGCCCTTAACTAATTATAATAAGATACATTATTACACATAAAAGATTCAAAATAAAAGGTTATTGACAAAAAAGTTAAAAAATTCTATTATTTAATATGGGAAACATGAATAATAAAAATATGACAGAAGATTTAAACAAAGATACATCAAAGGATATAATCTTACTTTTAATTGATGATCAGAATATTGTTGCATCTGCTGTTAAAAGAATGCTTGAAGGTAATGATGATATTTATTTTCATTATTGTCAGGATCCTTCAATGGCTCTTCAAACTGCAATGGAAATATCTCCAACTGTAATACTACTGGATTTAATCATGCCTGGAATAAATGGACTTACTCTTGTTAAATTCTTCAGGGCAAATAGTATTTTAAAAGAGATACCTATCGTAGTAATGTCAATGAAAGAGGATGGTAAGACTAAAGCAGAGGCATTTATGACTGGGGCAGATGATTATATGGTAAAACTACCGGATAAAATAGAATTTGTAGCCAGAGTTCGTCATCAGTCTGCATTAGGGCAAAAGAGAAAACTTGAAATGGAACTTGCTGAAAAAACAATTGAAATTCAAAAACAGAATGAAATTATTGAAGAAAAAAATAGGCAAATTACAAGTAGTATCGAATATGCAAAAAATATTCAGCAATCAATTTTGCCACAGAATGAAAAAATTGAGGAAGAGTTTAAAGATTCTTTTGTTATTTTTCTTCCAAAGGACATAGTCTCGGGTGATTTTTACTGGTATAACAAAATTGAAAATTTAATTTTCATTGCTGCTCTTGATTGTACAGGTCATGGAGTTCCGGGTGCATTTATGTCTTTAATTGGTAATTCACTTTTAAACCAGATAGTAAATGAAAACAAAATATATTCACCTGAAAAGATTTTAGAAGAATTACACAAAGGCGTAAGAAAGGTACTAAAACAAGAAGGCAAAACACGTAATTCAAGAGATGGAATGGATGTTGCATTTTGTGTAATTGAGAAAAAAAAAAACATAATTAGATTTGCAGGCGCAAGAAGACCTCTTTTTTTAATAAAGGGTAAAACAAATGAGTTGATTGAAATTAAAGGTGATAGAAAATCAATTGGTGGAAGACAAAAAGAGGGAAATAGGGTCTTTGATAAAAAAGAGATAAATTATGAGTCAGGTGATACGATATATATGTTTTCTGATGGCTTTGTAGATCAGCAGAATAAGGATGAAAAAAAGTTTGGAATTAAAAAGCTTAGAGAAACTTATGTAGAGATTAATTCAAAGACCTTAAAAGAGCAAAAAAAGATTCTACTAAGCAAGTTAAAAGATCATAAAAAAGAATGGGAACAACAAGACGATATTACAATATTAGGGATAAAATTCAAATGAAAGAAAAAACTAAAATTTTCATAAAAAATTCAATAGGTTCATCCTTTGGACTTGGCTTTGCACCAATATTACCCGGTTCATTTGGTACTTTGCCCGGAGTTCTATTACATTATCTTTTTACCTTATATACTACAGACTTAATTATGCAGTTAATTTTTTTAATAGTTTACTTTTTGATTATAAGTATAATACATTATAAATTAACGGCATGGGCAGTAATTTATTATAACGATAATGATCCCTCTCAATTTGTATTAGATGAGATAGTAGGCTATCTCTATACTCAAATACAATTTATTATTCTATTAATAATATTTAACCCTGCTTTTTTTCATACAGCAAACTATTCAACCAATAAAATGATTATATGGGGATTTATATTATTCAGAATATTAGATATGATTAAAGTCCCACCTGCATGGCAGGTAGATAAAAAAATGCATAATGCAACAGGTATAATCCTGGATGATATAATTAGTGGTGCTTATGCCTCTTTTGTTTTGTATGGTCTTTTTTATTATGTTTTTATCTAATTGAGAAATATTGTTCTATTTAGGTTTTATATAAAGCAAATCTTTTGGTGTAATCAAAAGATATTTGCACAAACCTTTTGATGGCAACGAAAGAAAACCTTGACAAAAATAAAATAAACATATATTATATGATTGATAGGAGTTAAAATGCATAAGGATATTTTTTATGAGTATAACCCTTGGTGGGAGGGTGAATCTGGTTTAAATCAAATAATTGAAAGACCTGAACTATTAAAAAAATTAGAGTATCAGCTTAAGAGTCCTTCTATTGTTTTATTAACTGGACTAAGGAGAGTTGGGAAAACTACATTAATGAAAAT
>JAOZTV010000072.1 GCA_029939015.1 Candidatus Aminicenantota bacterium | reverse complement strand
CTTGCTTATTCCATTTTTTGTGGCAATCCAGATTAATCCATTTTTGTCTTCTGCAATATCTGTAATATTATTACTTCCTATACTTTCTTTATCTATTGGATTATTTGTAAAATTTGTGAAATTATCGTTGTTTCTATTATACCTGCTCAGTCCATTCTTAGTACCAAACCATATATTTTCATCCTTATCTTCATAAAAATCTGTTCTTTGAAAAATATCTGGTAAAGAAGTCTTATTCTCAGGATCAAAATAATATTTTTTTATTTTTTTTCCATCATATCTATTTATACCATTATATGTGCCTATCCATAAAAAACCTTTTTTATCCTGATATAAAGCTTTAATTAAATTACTTGATAGTTTATTACTTGTAGTAAGGTTCTTGAAATTATAATTATTTGTCCCTGAAAAAAGTTGTATTAATTGAATAACAAAAAGAATTATTATAGAATAAAATGGTTTTTTCATAGAGTATTATAATCTAAATAAATAAAAATATAAATGTTTTCTTATAGGACTTTATACCTATTTTTTAATTTCAGTATTTTACTTATAGATTTATTAGATATAAATAGTGTATATTTGATTTTTTTAAGGAGGAAATTTGAAATGTGGATAAAAAAAAAGTTAGTTTTAGTATTTGTTATTGTGTTTTATGTAAATGTTATATTTTATGGTTCAGAAGTTTTAGATGTAATTAAAGCCGGTGATGTTAAAAAACTTGAAAAATTATTGAGTCAAGATCCTGGTTTAATTAAAGTAGATGAAAAAAAAGGGCAGGCTCTTTTGCATCGTGCAGCAAGTCTTGGGGAAATTAAAATTGCAGAATTATTAATTAATAAAGGTGCAAAAGTTGATTCTTTTTATCATCAAAAAAACACTCCTTTTACATTTGCAGCATATAGTGGAAAAGTAGAAGTTGCAAAATTATTATTATCTAAAGGAGCAAATCTGAATTACAGAAATCAAATAGGGGAAACAGCCCTGATTTTTGCAGTTAGAAACAGGCATTCAAAGTTCATTGATTTTTTACTAAATAATAAAGTTAATATAGATAAGGATATTGAAATAAAAAAGTTGGATGCACACTTAGTGGCAAAGGCAGGAAATGTGAGGCTTATGGACATACTTTTTAAAAAAGGGATAAAGACAAATGTTTACAAAAAAACAGGAGATACCTTTTTGCATAGTACAGCAATAGGTGGTATGACAAAATATATTGAAAAAATAATAAAAGAAGGCGTTAATATAAATATTAAAAATTATTATGGTTATACTCCTATTCATGGGGCTGCAAAAGCAGGCAATATAGATGCAGTAAAAGCTCTTATTAAAAATGGAGCAGATATAAAGTTAAGGACCTATAGTGGTGAATCTGTTTACAGTTTTGCTGAAAAATCTAAAAATAAAGAATTATTAGAGTATTTAAATTCTATAAAAATGAATGAACTGAAATTTAAATATCCTCTTTTAAAAGGAAAATATATAGATAATAATCTCCCTGGCAGAAAGTCAAGACTCTATGCCCCTGGAATTATTTCAACTCATGATGGTTTTGAATTTGCAGGTACATTTTCACCTGATGGGAAAAACTATTATTTTACTAGACGTCTAAACGGTAAGCAGAGAATAATATGGACAAACTACAAAAATGATCATTGGACTAAACCTGAGTTGGCTCCATCACCTCTGAGTTATCCCGATGCTCATGAATTTGAGCCAAGTATTTCACCTGATGGTAAACGGATGTTTTTTGGTTCATGGAGGCCATTACCGGGTAAAAAAGTATTAAACCATACATATGATATCTGGTATTCTGATAAAACTGAAAATGGCTGGGCAGAACCTGTTTTTTTTGAACCAGGTATGATGTATATAACTTCAACTATTAAGGGGAAGATCTATTTTAATTTCTATTCAGATAAAAGCCCGGAAGAGAATGGAATATATTATAGAGAAAGAGATGGTAGAGGATATAAACAAAAAATTAAAGTATCAAATGTGATTAATGGTATGAAACATGCTGCTCATCCATATATTGCAAAAGATGAAAGTTATTTGATCTTTGATTCAAAAATAAAAAAATATGTTGGTGACTTATTTATCAGTTTCAGAAATACAGATAAAAGTTGGAGTAAACCAATAAATATGGGAACAGAGATAAATGGAAAGGGGAGTGTAATGACAGCAAGTCTTTCTTCTGATGAAAAATATCTTTTCTTTTATAGAAATGGGGATATTTATTGGATAAGTGCATCAATAATTGATGATCTGAAGAGAAAATGGAAAAACAAAAAATAGGAGGAAATATGAGTAAAAAAAAGGAACTTCTAATATTAGGTTTTTTAATGATCGCTGGTTTTTTGTTTTCTCAAAATAAAGTTTATTTTGGATTAAAATCTCCCGGGAGACAACCTGTTGTTTTTGCTCCCGGATTGATCTCTACAGATAATATGGAATTTTATCTGTCTTTTTCAAAAGATCTGAAAATGTGTTTATTATGCAGGGTTGATAAGAAAGATGTAAGAGGTCCAAGTCAAATTATCTATATGGTTAAAAAAGATTCAAAATGGTCTGAACAGAAAATTGTACCACATAGACAGAAAAAAGGTGATGGATATTTTATACTTTCACCAAAAGGTAAGGAAATCTATTTTGCTTCAAACCGTCCACTTCCGGGTACAAAAAGTAGAATGAAAAAAAGGAAACTATGGAAAATGGTATATAAAAATGATAGATGGGAAAAACCTGTCTTTGTTGATCTGGCAAGAAACAATGATTATGGTATAGGGCATCCGAGTTTGACAAATGATGGTACTGTCTGTTTTTATAGCGATTCCAAAGTAAGTGGAATTGATGAAGCAGATATATTTTATTCAAAATTTAAAAATGGTAGATATGGGAATATTATCAATCCAGGAAAGAATATCAACACAACAGCAAATGAATGTGATCCTTTTATTGATCCTGATGGGAAATATATATTAATTGCTACCAGTAAAGATAAAAGGTGTATAGGTGATTTTGATATATTTATAAGTTTTAAGAATAAAGACGGCAGTTGGACAAAAACTATTAATCTTGGAGCAAATATTAATTCAAAACATAGAGAAATTTATCCCAGAGTAAGTCCTGATGGGAAATATATTTTTTTCAGCAGTAATCGGAATGGAAACTGGGATATATACTGGGTAGATGCAGGGATTATTAAAAATCTTAGAAAAAGAATGATAAAATAATGGAGAAAAAAAATGGGAAATAATTTAATAATAAAAATTTTATGCCTTTTAGTTATTTATGGAATGTCAGTAAATAGTCTATTAAGTTATAAAAATGAAAAAGTTTTACCAAAATATGTTCTTGCCTATTCCTCAGATGAGTCAGGTAATCCTGAAATATATTTAACAGATATAGATGGGAAAAGTAAAAAAAAAATTACAAATTATAAACTCAGAGATGGATATGCTTCATGTTCACCAGATGGTAAAAAAATCGTCTTTTATGCATATTATAATGGTCATAAAACCTGGTCTATTCATACTATGAATATTGATGGTTCAGATAGAAAACGATTAACATTTATAGAAAATGTATGGGATTCAGCTCCAGACTGGTCACCAGATGGTAAAAAAATTATTTTTTCAAGAAAAGAAAATGGAGTTTATAAATTATGGTTAATGAATTCAGATGGGAGTGATTTACATAAATTAAATATTCCATTTGGCTTAAATCCATGTTTTGCCCCTGATGGAAGAATTTTATACAGTACTCACTGGGAAAGTAATGGAGAAATATGTATCGCAAATATTGATGGTACAAATATCATTCAATTGACAAAAAATAATTTTGCTGACGGACATCCACAAATTTCAAATGATGGGAAATATATTGTCTTTTATTCTAATAGAGACGGCAATAAAGAAGTTTATACAATGAATTCTGATGGAAGTGAACAAAAAAGATTAACAAATAATATTGGGGATGACTGGTCTGCTTCATGGTCACCTGATGGTTCAAAGATTGCCTTTACATCTAATAGGGATGGTAACTATGAAATATATATAATGAATAATGATGGCTCATCACTCCAGAAAATAACAGACAATAAATTTGCAGATACAGGTCCTGCATGGTTAATTAAAAATTAGAATAGTTTTCCTGGTATATTTTCATAGGTAAAAAGTCCCATTTTCAAAAAATAGTCAAAAGTCCTATAGTAAAATAGAAGAATTTGTTGTAAGTTATTAAATAATTATAATGGAGGAAATATGAAGAAACTTTTATTAATTTTAGTTTTATTTTTTATTTATGTAGGGCTTTTTGCAGAGACAAATCCGCTTTGGATGCGTTACCCATCAATATCACCTGATGGAAAACATATTGCATTTTCTTATAAAGATGACATATATAAGGTTTCAACAAAAGGTGGCTTAGCTGTGCAGTTAACATCTCATAAGGCTTATGATTTTAAACCTGTATGGTCACCTGACAGTAAAAATATTGCCTATGCATCTGATAGATTTGGAAATTTTGATATATTTATAATTTCTGCAATCGGGGGAGAATCAAGAAGGCTAACTTATAGTTCAACAGGTCAAACACCCAATTGTTTTTCAGAAGATGGAAAATATGTATATTTTACTGCTACAATGGATGATCACTATAAAAACATACAGTTTCCTTCTGGTATCTTAAGTGAATTATATAAAGTATCAATATTTGGTGGAAGAGTTAAGCAAATATTGACAACTCCTGCAGAAGAATCAAAACTTGACAGTACAGGTAATTATATAATTTATCAGGACAGAAAGGGTTATGAGAATGTATGGCGTAAACATCATACATCTTCTGTTACAAAGGATATTTGGATATATAATAAAAAAACAAAAAAACATAAAAAACTTACAAGCTTTGTGGGAGAGGATAGAAATCCTGTCTTTACGGATGATGAAAAGGGTATCTTTTATTTAAGTGAAAAAGAAGGTTCTTTTAATGTTTTTTCTTTATCTTTAAATGAACCTTTAAAAATAACTCAGCATACATTCCATAAAAAACATCCAGTAAGATTTTTGTCAAAAGCTGCTAATACACTCTGTTATGGATATAATGGAGAAATCTATTTAAAAAAGAATAAGAATAAACCAATAAAAGTAAAAATAGAAATTAGAACTGATTCAAAGAGAAATGCAATTACATATAAAAAGTTATCTTCAGGAGCAACAGAAATGGCTGTGTCTCCAGATGGTAAGGAAGTTGCATTTATAATTAGAGGTGAAGTGTTTGTTACTGCTGTAAATTATTCTACTACAAAGAGAATTACTAATACTCCAGAACAAGAAAGGTCGGTAAGTTTCAGTCCTGATGGGAGATCATTATTATATGCAGCAGAAAGGGATGGGAGTTGGAACCTTTATAAAACAGATTTACATAAAGACGATCTGAATTTTACAAATTCAATTATATTAAAAGAAAATCCTGTACTTGTATCAGATAAGGAGACATTTCAACCTCAGTTCTCACCTGATGGTAAGGAAGTAGCTTTTCTTGAAGAAAGAACAATATTAAAGGTAATTAATCTTAAATCTAAAAAAACAAGAACAATACTACCTGCAAAATATAATTATTCCTATGCAGATGGTGATCAGTGGTATCAATGGTCACCAGATAACAAATGGTTTCTTGTTCAGTTTTTAAGCAAAGGTCGATGGTCTTATGAATGTGGTTTGATAAGTTCAAAAGGTGATCAGGAGTTAGTAAATCTAACAAAAAGTGGTTTTGAAGATTATATCCCAAAATGGTCACAAGATGGTAAAATGATGTTATGGTATTCAAATAAATATGGAATGGGAGATATTTTTGGAATGTTCTTTACAAAAGACTCCTTTGATAAATTCAGATTATCAAAAGAGGAGTATGAACTTCTTAAAGAAAGGGAAAAAAGAAATAAAAAGAACTTAGATAAAAAAAAGAAAGACAAAAAAGGTACTAAAAAAACAAAAGAAGATAAAGAAAAAAAAGAAGAGAAACCAAAGTTACTTAAAATTGATTTGAATAATATTGAAAATAGAATAATCAGATTAACAATAAATTCTTCAAATCTTTCAGATGGTATAATGTCCAAAAAAGGCGATAAACTTTATTATTTAAGTAGATTTGAAAAGGGGCATGATCTATGGGTTCATGATTTTAGGAAGAAATCTACAAAATTATTGGTTAAATTAGGTGGAAGAGGTGGTAGTTTAGCATTAAGTAAAGACGGAAAAGAATTATTTGTTTTTTCAAGAGGAAAATTTACAAAGATAACACTTGCTGGAAATAAAAGAAAAAGTATTAGTTATAGTGCAGATTTTAACTTAAATAGTCCCGCTGAAAGAGTATATTTATTAGAACATGTATGGAGACAGATAAAGAAAAAATTTTATGATCCTAAATTGCATGGAGTTGACTGGAGTTTCTATAAAAAAGAATATTTAAAATTCCTTCCATATATTAATAATAATTATGATTTTGCAGAGATGTTAAGTGAAATGCTTGGGGAACTTAATGGTTCTCATACTGGCTCAGGATATAGAGCTTTTTCGAATACCGGAGACAATACTGCCAAATTAGGTGTTTTTTATGATCTTGAGTTTAAGGGGGATGGACTCAAAATTATTGAAATAATTAATAAAGGACCACTTCAGAGATCTGGTTCAAAAATAATGAAAGGAACTATTATCGAAAAGATTGATAATTATAAAATTACTAAATCTACAAATTATTACAAACTTCTCAATCGTAAAGCTAATAAGAATATTCTTTTATCTCTTTATAACCCAAAAACTAAGAAAAGATGGGAAGAAATTAGAAAACCAATCAGCAGGGGAGCAAATAATCAATTACTATATGAAAGGTGGATAAAAACCAGAAAAGAAGAAACAGATAGGCTTTCAAAGGGTAGATTAGGGTATATTCATGTAAGGAGTATGTCAGGTGGAAGCTATAGAGAGACCTTTGCTGAATTATTCGGAAAATTTACAAATAAGGAAGCTATAATAATTGATACAAGATTTAATGGGGGAGGAAACCTTGTTGAGCAGTTAACTACTTTATTAAGTGGAGAAAAATATCTTACAAATATCCCCAGAGGACAGAATATTGGTATTAAGCCTGAAAATAGATGGACTAAGAAATCTATAGTATTAATTAGTGAAAGTAATTATTCTGATGCGCATGGATTTCCCTATGGATATAAAACATTAGGATTGGGTAAACTCGTTGGTATGCCTGTACCAGGTACTATGACCTCCGTTTGGTGGGAAACTCTTCAGGACAGAACATTATATTTTGGAATTCCTCAAGTTGGTAAATATGATCTCAATGGAAAATATCTTGAAAATCAACAACTTGAACCAGATTATCTTATTAATAATGAATATGAAAAAGTGGTTAAAGGTATAGATCAGCAACTGGAAAAAGCAGTAGAGGTATTATTGGAAGAATTGGATAAAAAGTAAGTTTGATTTTGTCAATCTACATTATTTTTTTATGAAATTTTTTAACATAAAAAGGTTGACATTATTTTAAAAATGAAGTAATATACACTTTTATTTAGGGCGGTTAGCTCAGCTGGTAGAGCATCGGTTTTACACGCCGATGGCCAGAGGTTCGAGTCCTCTACCGCCCAGATGAATACAATTAGTAGTGGGGTCGTAGTTCAGTTGGTTAGAACGCAGGCCTGTCACGCCTGAGGCCGCGAGTTCGAGTCTCGTCGGCCCCGCCATTAGTTGAGTCTCCCCAATTAGAAGTTAAATTACAATTAATTAAATGAGTAGTACTTTTAATTAAAATAGGGGGGCGATTTGGGTTCGACAGTATTGATAGAGTTAGAGTTGCAGATTGAGTTGAGTTCCTCATAAAAACGCTCAAAAAACTAAACGCAAACAACGAATTTGCATTAGCAGCGTAATAACGTTGCCGTTCTTATTTTTTTTTCCTGTGGGGGAATAAGAACGACATTTAGCAGGATGGTCTTATATCGGTTTTCAGGTTAGCGATTATAGACGAGACTTAAAATCTGGCGGTTTTGGTAATTTTGTTTGTTTTTGTTTCCATAACCTGTATTTAAAACAAAACATATCTGTAGACGCTTTAATGAAAGCTTTATTGGACGCGGGTTCGATTCCCGCCGCCTCCAGTTTAATGCTGGTGTTTTTTTTATATAGTTTAACCTAAATTGAGCGATTATTTTAGATGAAGAGGTTAAAGATGTTGTTATCAGAAGGTATTGCAAAAACCACAGGCATACTAATAAGTATGTCGAGGATTTTTGTATTAACTTATGGTGCGACAAATTTGGGCTATTCGCTGAAAGAATCGCTCAATTTAGGTTAAGGTTTTAATTTGTTTGGAAAGTTGGATTAATTGCTATTGATGAATAAAAGAAGAATCTTTTTTATTGGAAAGTCATTATATATTATAATAATTTTACTTTTTTTTAGTAGTTTTTTAAAGGCAGATAATCTTAATGTAAGACTATTTGATCATAAGGATAAAAAAGAATATACAAGAGTCGTTTTTGAGAACGATGTTGCATTCTCTTATTTAATAAAAAAAAACAAACTTAATAATGAGTATGAAGTCGAAATTCCAAGTAAATATATAAAGAACAAAATTATTTTTAAAAATAATTCAAAAATAATCAATGTAATTAGGACTAAAACTATTAATAATAAAGATAAATTTATAATCAAAGCAACATATGATTTATCAATATTGAGACAATTTGTTCTAAAAAAACCATTCAGATTAGTAATTGATTTGATTAAAGCCAAAAATAAAAAAAGTATTAAAATAATTACAAAGACAGAAAAACATACAAAAATAAAACAAAAAAATGAAAAGATTGAACCTGTAAAAATTATCAAAAAAAATAAGGATGAAATTTCAATTATCTGTATTGACCCCGGGCATGGTGGTGAAAACTATGGTGCAGTAGGAAAATATTTAAAAGAAAAAGATATTACTTTGAAAATCAGTAAGGAATTAGAAAAATTAATTATTAAAAAATTAAAAATAAAGGTAATAATGATTAGAAATGAAGATAAAGATGTTTCTTTAAATAAAAGGGCTGAATTAGCAAATAATAACCATGCTGATCTCTTTATTTCAATACATGTTAATTCTTCTTCAAAAAGAGAAGCAAAGGGACCTGAAACATTTTTTGTGAGTTTAAAAGCTACCGATAATGAATCCTTTGAATTAGCTAAAAAAGAGAATATGTCATTTAAAGAAATTGATGAAAAGGCTGAGACAGATGGACTTAAGATGATATTATGGAAAATGGCTCAGGCAGATTATATAAGGGATTCCAGTCGATTGGCAGATTATATTCAACGTGAATTGAATATATTAATGAACACAAGAAATAGAGGAGTAAAGCAGGCTCCTTTTAGAGTATTGATGAGAGTTGCTATGCCGGCAGTTTTGGTTGAAGTAGGATTTCTTTCAAATCGAAAAGAGGAAAAAATGATGCGAAAAAATGAGTTTCATAAAAAAGCAGCTCTATCTATATTTAATGGATTAATGAATTATATTAAAAAATGAAAAAAAAATATTTATATATCATAATTGGTTGGGCTTTAGTATTCTCAATATATTCACTGTTTTTATACCTTAATTCAGATATAAAAAAAGATATTCAAAACGTTAATATTAATGAAAGTATATCGGAAGAAAAAAAAAATATTATAACAATTGATATTCCGGGAATTAATGACGCAAATGAAAAAATTCCAATCATCCTGAATGAAAATTTTCAACAAATGGGGGTCTATACTAAGGTAATCAATCATTTATTGAAAAACAAAAGCAAAGAAAATTTTTATAATAATATAAAACTGAATAATCTGTACTATATTAAAGGTGAAAAAGAAATAGTCGTTGATTTTAATGAAGAAATGATTGTCTCATTCCCAGGTGGTACTGCAGCTGAATTTGAATTTCTTAATTATATAGTTGACAATGTATTTTTAGTAAATACCCTGCTAAACGCCGATTATAAGGAATTTGATGAAATTAAGAAGATATCCTTTTTGTCTTCTGGAAGTAGTTTTCCAACTATTTCCGGTCATCTTAATCTGGATGAGCCTTTTATGAAAAACTCAAAAATCATTACGCCTTATGTCAATGTTAGGCAATTATTGAACGAATCAGATATAAGTATTAAACCAATTCAAAGAATATTTATTGACCCAGGTCATGGTGGTGAAAATAAGGGGGTTATTTCTGAAACCGATGAACTTGAGGAAAAAAATATAAACCTCATAATTAGTAAAAAATTAAGACGGCGTATTATTAATACCTTTGGTATAGATACAATTTTGACTAGAAACATTGACAAGGATATGTCACTTGATAGCAGGACATCTATGGCAAATAATCAAAAGGCAGGTTTATTTATATCTATTCATGTCAATTATTCCTTTAAAAACTTTAAAAAAGGATCTGAAACATATATTACTTCATTTAATCCAATAATTAAAGCTGCTGATACTCTATTAGTTCAAAATAAAAACGAAGAAAATCTTGATAATGAAGAATTAAATAATGAAACAATATCTTCTGAGATAACTATTCCACAAGAAAAAAAAGTGCTTGAAAATTGGAATAGAACTCAGGAGAAATATCTTAGTGAATCGTATAAGGTTGCACAATTAGTGCAGATTGAGCTAAATAGTTTAAACTCAACATCTGGCAGAAAGGTTTCACAAATACCAATAAGATTACTCTCAAGTGTTTCGATGCCGGCTCTACTAATTGAGGTAGCATTTCTCTCAAATTCAAGTGATCGTAAAAAATTGAAACAGGAATACTATTTAAATAATTTAAGTGATGCAATTTTTAGAGGAATAAGTAAGTATATTAACTCTCAGGTTAGAGCTAATGATTAATACATTATTTATTTGAAAGGAGAAATATGAATAATAAATCAATTGGGGTTTTTGATTCAGGTATTGGAGGTTTAACAGTTTATAAGGCTTTAAAAGAAAAAATGCCAAATGAAAAAGTTGTATATCTTGGAGATACAGCAAGGCTTCCTTATGGGTCAAAATCAAAAGAAACAATAATTAGATATTCATTGGAAAATGCTGAATTTTTATTAACTAAAGATGTGAAAATAATAGTAATAGCCTGTAATTCTTCTTCTTCTTATGCAGTTGAAGCATTACAGAAAAAATTTAATATTCCTGTTCTTGGTGTAATTGAGCCAGGTTCAGAGGCAGCTGTTAAATGTACTAATAAAAAAGTTGGAGTAATTGGCACAAGTGCAACTATTGCATCTGGAGCCTATGCAAAAATTATTCATGAGAAGTCAAAGGATTTAGAAATTATTTCAAAAGATTGTCCATTATTTGTACCACTTGTAGAAGAAGGCTGGATAGACCATCCTGCTACAAGAATGATAATAAAGGAGTATCTTGAGCCTTTAAAAAAAGAAAATATTGAGACACTTGTCCTCGGATGTACACATTATCCAGTTCTAAAGGATGTTATAAAAGAAGTTTTAGGAGACGATATAACTCTTGTTGATTCAGCACAGACTACAGCAGAAAGGGTATATCATATATTTAAAAGTTTAGGTTGGTTAGCCAATACAGACAAAAACAGAAATGATGAGTTTTTTGTAACTGATTTTCCTGAAAGATTTAAAAGAGTAGGGGAAATATTTTTAAAAAAGAAAATAGATCGTGTACTTATAGCTGATTTAAGTTTAAAAGGAGAGTAATATGTTGTCAATAATTGAAAAAATTATATTTGCAGTTCTTTTGATTCTTACCATATATGAATTTATTAGTCCAATTTATTTTAAATATAAACTAATTAAATTAGGAATACCTGTAAACAGGTTTGATAA
>JAOZTV010000071.1 GCA_029939015.1 Candidatus Aminicenantota bacterium | reverse complement strand
ATAAACGCGCCCGGAGGGAGTCGAACCCCCAATCTTTTGATTCGTAGTCAAGTGCCATATCCATTTGGCCACGAGCGCATAATAGTATTACCTAAATTGAGAGATCGCTCAACTTAGGTATTAATTATATATCTGATTTTTAAAAATATCAATATGCATTAGCAAAAATTATTTTATTTGCGATTTATTAAATGTTTGGACAAAGTTAAAGAGGTATATTTAATGCACTCTTCAGGATTTCATTTATTTTTTCCTGAGTGACTATCTTAGTAATATATATATCAATTCCATTTTTTTTAAAATACTCAATGTCTTTTTTAGAACCAAGACTTGATACGGGAATAATTGGAATATGTGAATGTTTTATTGATTTTTTAACATTACTTATCAATTCTATTCCATTCATAATAGGCATAACAATATCTGTTAATATAATATCGACTTCTTTTATTTCAAGTAAATCTAAGGCTTCCTGTCCGTTTTCAGCAATGAATATCTCGTCTATAGGAATCCCTGATTTTACAACCATGTGACGAACCATATGCCTTGATGATTTAGAATCATCTGCCAATAAAAAATTAAATTTCTCTTTTTTCATAATTTTTATCCAAAAATAATTTCAATAATAAGGGCCCAATTATCTGGTTTACAATTATTACAGAAATAATTATAACAGAAATTTTACTCCCTGTCTCTCCAAAGTTGAGTTCTATAATCTTAGCCATTCCAAGTGACAAACCAGCCTGTGAGATAAAACTCATCCACATTTTTTTTTTAACTACATTGTCTTGTCCAATTAGCATTCCACCAATCATTGTACCAATATAAATATATAATAATCGCAATAAAACTATACCTAGTGTAATTACCCATAACGACTTAAGGTAATTGATATTTATTGCTGCCCCTGTTAATGTAAAAAATATAATATACACCGGTGGCGAAATAGACTCGAGATTCTCTAAAAGCGCCTCGCCTCTCTTTGAAAAATTCTCAACAATAAACCCTGCTATCATCATAATCAATAAGGGATGCAGGTGAAGTGGTTCAAATATTTCATAAGAAAAAAAACTTACTGTCAGAATAAAAACAATTGAGTTTTTTTTTACAAAACGCAAATACAACACGATTAATAGACCTATGAATAAACCTGCCAAAACAGCTCCAACAATCTGTAATAATGGCTTAAACATGACAGAAGGGTTAAAGGATGAGTTATTGATAAGGGTATCTGCAAAACTCAAACCTAAGGCAAAAAGCAAAAGAATTACAACATCTTTAATCATAACAATACTGAGTATCAAATCAGTATAATAGTTTTTTTTTTTTGATTCTACAATAACGGCAAGGGTTGTTGACGGCGATGATGCCGTTGATACAATTCCTAATAAAATACCAAATGCTAAAACTATTCCAAAGTTTGCTCCATCAATTACCGGGTAAAACAAATTAATTATTAACAAAGAGCCAATAATACCTGATATGATAATAATTGTTTGAAAAAACAAAATGGAATTAATTGTTTTAATATTCTTCTTTAATTCAGATATTTTTATCTCACCACCGGCAGTTAGAGCAATAATTGAAAGTGCTAGACTATTCAATAATTGTAAGTTTTGGACATCTTTTAGAGAAATTATTTTTAAAACAAAGGGCCCTATAAGAATTCCAATAAGTATATGACCTGTAATTGCAGGAAATTTTATTCTTTTTACAATATTGCCTGTCAAAAACCCCGTTAACATCAACATTCCCAAAGCAAATGTCGCATTGCCATCACTACTTATCTTCAAAGCCAGTTTAGGAAAAAAGAACCCAATGACAAGAATTAATATCAGAAATATTATATTAACCATTTTCTCTTTTCTGCATCATATTTACTCCTATTGGAGAAAGTATTTCTGCTATAAGTAAACCCAAAATAAATATACCCGTCAAAACTGATGTGTTTTGTACAGGATATACCAATGACATATCCAATAGTATCGCAGGGCCAATACTGCTCACAGGAACTAAAAAAACTGAAAATTCTGGCGGCATAAAAAACGATTCCGGTTTTATTTTATTAACAATTTTAAATACATAGAAGTTTGAATAATACTTAATTAAAAGAAGTAAAATGACAAAGAAGAGCATAATCACACTAAAATATGTGCTTTTCAATGAAAGGATAAGAATAAAGAATAGATAGATTGGTTTTTCTGTTGGATTTATAATATTTAATATGAGGTGGTGTTTTTTTGTTAAATTAGCAAATAATACGCCTGCAAACATCGATATAAATAATGGCGACAAATCATACATAAATGAAAGACCGGACATCATAAATATTGATCCAAATAAAATAACAGAAATATCGAGTCTATCTTCAATTTTTCTTTGAAGAAAATATATTAAAAACCCAAAAAAAACAGCAATTGCCAATTGCAATAAAAGATGTTTTATTGAATATCCAAATGAATTCAATTTGATTTCTTTATTTGCATAATCAAAGCTGTAAAAAGAAAATATAATACCTGTAAAAAGCACAGGAATAAGATTATTCATAGTTGCAATAAAGGCACAAACCTTAAACTCTGTAAAATTCTTTTTAAAAAGTTTTGAACTCCAGGTAACAAAAGAAACTGAGCTTTCTGTTAATAAAAAAGACAGAATAATGGCAGTTCCAAAAAGCAGCCTCTTATTATCTAATAATCCAGGAAAGAAAAATTTCAATGTAAAAAATGTAAAAACAAAAAGAGTAGAAAATGAGAAAACATAAGTCAATAGAAATACAAAATATTTATAAACAGGTATCCTTTTTAAAAACCTTATTTCAAACTGAAAACCAAAAATAAAGCCCACCCACCCCAACGAAAAATGTAATATTGGAGAAAGATGCTTAAGGATTTCTTCAGATACAAGCTTAAAACCATTCTCTCCTATAAGCAAACCAAATAAGAGGTAAATTGTCCCGGAAAAAAATATATATTTGAATGGAGATATTGTCTTAATTCTACTAAAAAGCTTAACGCTGCCACCAAAGACAATAATAATTAACAAACCAAAAAAAATTAATGTTTTCACTATTTGATTTCAGATTTTAATCCGACAACCTCTCTGATAGGTATAAAGAATAGAATTCCATTTCCATTTTCACTTAAAGGTCCAAGAGTATTTTCAACTGCTTCTTTTACCAATTCAATTTTATCCTCTTTAATTACAGATATTATTGTTTTGTTATAAGGTCTGCTTCCAGCAAACATAAAGCGTAAACCTGCAAATATTGGTACATCAGAGGCCAGAATATGCCCCATCCCGATAGAATCAATAATCGTTGACCCACTAATTCCAATTTCAATATAAGCCTCAAGAAGAGTCTCTAAAAATTCTTCCTTATTAATAATTAATACAGCCAGTTCCACTTTATATTTTTTTCTCCAGATTTATTAAAGTATCTACAATCTCTTTTTCGGAATTTAAATCCTTAATAGAATCAACAAGTGCAGTACCTTTTTCAAGCCTTGCAATATGCGCCAGGGTCTTTAAGTGAAGTCCCACATCCCTATCATCACTCATAATTAAAAAAACCAAATGTACTTTTTTATTATCAGGAGCTTTATAATCCATTCCGTTTTTTATTAAGGCAATAGTTATCATAAATTCTGAAAACTCATTACAAAAAATATGCGGTGCAGCAATTCCTCTTCCTATTGCCGTTGATTGTACATTTTCTCTTTTAAAGAACAATCTTTTAACTTTTTCATTATCAACAATATGTCCTTTTTCTTTTAAAAACATCGCAAATTCTGAATAGAACGAGTCTGTATTTTCAAAACTATCTCTAATAAAAACGTTTTCTCCCTTTAAATATTTCTCAAGTTTCATTTTACCCTCCAAAAACAATCTATTATTTTATAATATTAAAAAAATATTTTAAATAGTTTTTATTAAAAAAAAAAAAAATACTATGTAGTTACTAGCATTGTTGGGTTTAAGTTAGTTATCACTTTTGTTTTTGTGCTTTGGGAAGTGAGGCTTTAACCTCGCCAATCACTAACAAATATATTACTTATGCGGTACTGAAGTCCCACTTCCAGAGTAGGTACGTACTTATGCCAAGATTGTACTATATATAAAATTTAAGCCTTGGGTATTGACTTTATAGCCCTTTTAATTTATCATTTTTCTATGATAGTTGGCTTTAATACAGATGTTAAGTACAGGAATGAAATATTTCATATTCAAACAGAAGAAAAGGGCGAAAATAACCCTACTATTGAGACCCTTGTTTACCATAATGGAGAGATTTTATTATCAAGAAGAATCTCTTATGGTCATTTAAAAAACATTGATAATATGAGAAATAGGGTAAAAAAAATGATGAAAGTTCAACATGATGAAGTTGGAAATGAACTCAAAAACGGCAAATTTCTTCATATGTTATCTCTTGAAACACAGACTCTGGATGAAGAATCATTAGACGAAATGGTCATTGGTTATCTAAATCAATTATAATTGAGAATGTCTCAGCTTTTTGAAAAAGAAAAAAAACAAAAATTACTTATAGTCGATGGAATGTATCTGATATTCAGCTCATTCTATGCATTTGGCAATATGAGGTCTGCTAGCGGGTTTTCAACTGGTGCATTATATGGTTTTATTACCCGCATTGACTATCTTCTTAAAGAGTTAAAACCTGATTTTCTCGTTATTGCTCTTGACTCAAAGGGCAAAACCTTTCGCCATGAAATTTACCCGGAATATAAGGCAAAGAGAAAACCTGCACCTGAAGATTTATTAATACAAATTCCGGAAATAAAAGAATATTTAAAACTAAAAAACATTGATACTATTGAAATGCCCTCTTATGAAGGCGATGATATCATCTGGTTTTGTAAAAACGAAGCCGATAAGGATATGGAAGTAATAATTTTTACAGCTGATAAGGATATGTTTCAATTAGTTGATAGAAATACAAGTATATTTCACCCAAAATTAAAAAAAACACTTGATATTGAAGGAATAAAAGAACATTATGGGCTTTATCCAAATCAGGTTGTTGACTATCTATCTCTTATGGGAGATTCTTCAGATAATATACCTGGAGCAAAGGGGATTGGTGAAAAAACAGCAAAAAAATTAATTGATCAGCATGGCTCCATAAAGAATATATTTGAAAACATTGATAATATTGAAGATAAATATAGAAAAAAATTAGAAGCAAGCAGAGATGATATAATTTTATCAAAAAAATTAATTTTATTAAATACAGAAAAACCTGAAAATTTTACAATTCATAATAAAGAATATAAAAATATTGTCTCAAGAGAATTAGCCTTATTTTATAAAAAGCACTCATTTAGAACCATGCTGAGCAAAATAGATAGCATTTTAAAAGAACAGGGACAATTAAATGAGATAAAACATATTATAGTCAAATCAAAGGATCAACTTATTGCTCTGAAAGATGAAATAATTAATAGAGGTTATTTTGCCTTTGATCTGGAAACAACAGGTCTGTCTTTCTTTAATTCAACAATTATCGGTATATCCATATCCTTTCATGAAATAGGATATTATCTACCTGTAAAATTTCCCATTGAAAACAAGAATGACATTAGAATAGACCTTAATTTAATAAAAGAAATTTTAATTCCAGTTTTTGAAAACAAAAATATAAAAAAATCAGGTTTCAACCTTAAATTTGATACTCTTTTTCTAAAAAACATTAATATTGAGGTTAATGGAATAGTGGATGACGGAATGATCGCCTCAGGCTTATTATATCCAAATAGACGATCTCATAAACTCAAAGACCTGACATTTGAATATTTGAATATAAGCCAAAACACTTTTGAAAGTATTATTGGTACAGGAAAAGAAACAAAGCCTGCTGAATCAATAGATTTGAAGATTATTGGAGAATATTGTATTGATGATTCTAATACATCTCTAAAACTTGTTGATTTTTTTAAACCTTTAATAAAAGAAAATGACCTTGCCTATATATATAATACTGTTGAAATACCACTATTATCTGTTTTAATGGATATGGAATTTAATGGTATTAAAATTGATATGGACAAATTACAAATTGCCATTAAAAAATTAGAAACTCAATTATCAGATATTGAGAAAGAAATAATTAGTCAGGCTGGTTATGAGTTTAATATTAACTCTTCAAAACAACTTGGAGAATTATTATTTGAGAAAATGAAGCTTCCAATGACTAAAAAAACCAAGAAAACCAAATCATATTCTACAGACATTGAAGTATTAACTGAATTCAAGAGCATACCTATTATTGAAAATATCATAAAATATCGTGGATGGAAAAAACTCTATTCAACATATTTGATTGGCATAAAAGAAAGAGTTGACCCAAAAACCAATAAAATACACACTTCATTTAATCAGACTGTAACTGCGACTGGAAGACTGTCTTCATCAAACCCTAATTTACAAAATATACCTGTGTTTGAAACAGATGGCATTAATATTAGAAAATTATTTATAAGCGATACAAATAAAAGACTATTAGCTGCTGATTACTCTCAAATTGAGCTTAGGGTAATGGCACATTTCTCAAAAGACAAACAACTATGTAATGCATTTAATAATAACCTTGATATTCATAGCCAAACAGCCGAATTAGTCTTTGGAAGAGATCTTTTTATGGACAATAAGCTAAAGCGAAAAAGGGCAAAGATAATAAATTTTTCTATAATCTATGGTTCAGGTCCATATTCTCTATCAAAAGAATTAGAAGTGAGTTTTAAAGAGTCCAAAGAATTTATTGACACATATTTTGAAAAGTATTCCGGTGTTAAAGCATATATTGACGATACAATTGCTGACGCCGAAAAAAACGGTTTTGTCAGAACTATGTCAAATAGAAAACGTGATCTTCCAGAAATACAAAGCTCTATTCAAAACATAAAAGAGAACGGCAAAAGAATGGCTGTAAATACAATCATACAGGGAAGTGCTGCCGAAATAATGAAAAAAGCAATGATAAATATTCATAAAAAAATAAAAAATATGGAATCAAAGATGCTTTTATCTGTACATGATGAAATAATTTTTGAATACCCGATAAATGAAGAGACTAAATTAATAAGTATTGTCTCTACTGAAATGAAAAACGTAGAAAAACTATCAGTACCCCTTGAAATATCTGTAAAAACAGGTGCAAATTGGGGTGAAATGATAGAATGGGAGCAAAAATGAGTGATATATTAGTAATTAGTGAAAGAGAAGAGATAATTAAGGTAATTAGTTCTGTCTGTGAAGGAAAAGAAAAAATAATACATTCAAGCGAGGAGGCTGTTTCCTATATAGCTGACAATAACATCAATATTGTAATCCTTGACCTCGAAGTAAATGACCTAAATATTTTCGTAGCACATGAATTATTAAAAGTATGTAAGTCTGAAAATAACTCTGCCGTAATCATAGTAACATCTGAAAAAACAGAGAGTGAAATCGAAAGTTATAAAAAACTCATTCATACACCAGATGAATTTATTATTGATTCTGATCTCATTATTAATTTAGACAAGCTTTTAAAAAAACATTCAATTAGTTCACCAGAAATAAACAAAGAAATTATAGACAAACCTGTCGCACCAAACCAATTTACTGAAGAAATTTATGAAGAAATAGAAGAATTAAATATTTTTGATAATGAACTACTTGAGGAGGATGAGACTAATCAAGGAATATTTACCGTTTCTGATTCAAAAGATTATAGCGGTGAGATAGACCTTACAGTTGAAGATAGCTCAGAAATAATAACAAATGAAATAATAACTGAAGAAACTTTAGATGAAATCCCTAAAAAATCAAAGCCAGAAACAATAGAATTAAAGCTAGACAATGATTTAATAAATTCAGAATTAAAGGCCGAAATAATATCTCTTGAAAAACAAAATGAATTTATGAAAAGTGAGAACAAGCAACTACTTGTTGACAATAATAAATTCAAGGAAACATCAGAGGGACATAAAAAAAAGTATGAAGACATAAGTCTTGAGTTAAAAAACATTAATAATGAATTAAATACAATTAAAATTGCAACAAAAGAAACGGTTGAAGAAAAAGACAAAGAAATAAAAAATATACAAAATAATTATAAAGAAGAAATTGAAAATTTTAATTCAATTATTGAACAATCAAAATCTGACAAAAAAATACTTGAAACTAGTTTGATGGATGAAATTGGACTATTGAAAACAGATAAGGAAGTATTACAAAAGAATAATGAAGAAAAAATCAAAGAGTCTGACATATTAAAGAATGAGTTAGAAAATATAAAAAAAGATTTAGAAACTCAAAACATAGAAATAGAAAACCTCAAAATTGAAATTGGCAGTATTGAAAAGGCAAAAGATGAAAAAGAAAAAATACTAATATCATCTATAGATCATTTAAAAAAGAATATAAGCTCAGAAGAAGATAAAAATAATAATTACGAACAAAAGTTTAATATAATTGCAGATATTTCAAAAAGTCTTTCAGAGGCGGTAAATTAGACACTTACAGTGCCGTTAAGACCAACAAATTGTTTAACAAAGGCAGAGAGGCAAGGAGGAAGAGAGTTAAATATAAAAACATTGGATATCTTTTAAGATTTTACTCTTTGCCTCTCTGCCTCCTTGCCTATATAGCTTTGCTTCTGGCTATGCCAGATTAGGTTAAACCAATTCAACCTTTGAGGAATAACATTTTCTGCACACAGATACATACTTATCATTACCACCTATCTCAATTTGCTCACCCTTACTTACCGGGACACCATCTTTGTATTTAATTAGCATTGTTGCTTTTTTTGTACAATACCAGCAGACAGTCTTTACCTCTTCAATTTTATCTGAAAATAATAGTAAAGCCTCACTGCCCTCAAAAAGCTGATTCCTATAATCATTTTTTAAGCCATAGACAATTACAGGAATATTTAGTTTATCAACAACCTCTGTTAATTCAACTACATTTTCTCTTGAAAGAAATTGTCCCTCATCAACTAGTACACAATCAGGCTTTTCTTTTTCTGTTATTTCAATTAGGTTGACCTTATCAGAAATAATTATAGCATCCTGTTGAAAGCCCATCCTTGATGTTATTTTTCCAATTCCATATCTTGTATCAATTGCAGGTGTCAGAAGTAGAACCCTTTTATTCTGTTCATTATAATTATGTGCTATTTTCAGTATTTCAGTTGATTTACCTGCGTTCATCGTTGAGTATCTAAAATATAATTGTGCCATACTAATTTCCTCTATTTTTTTTTGCTTAGATGTATCCTTTTTTCATCTATGCTCTCTGTAATTTCTGTATTCTTTACAATATAGTCATTGACTATCTTTGCAATTGTTCTCTGGCTTTTTTTAATATCCTTTACCTTATCCTTTATACCATAAAATTTTTCAAACTCATAATCGGTAAATGCAAGTTTATAGACCTTATTATCATCTATCTTTTTATTACCAATATTACAGATAACATCAATAACCCTGCCAGTGTTATCCTTCTTTATAGTATAATTAATTCCTGCTACCTGAAGTTCAACCTTATTTCTAAATTTTATTATCTTAAAAATAAACTCAGAAACATCCTTACCTTTCATATATCCGGTTACAACTTTGTTTTTCAAGGAATAATTATATATCAGAGGTATCATATCAAAATATATGTTTTCATTTTTCTTAATTTTAATTCCACCTTTTATATTCCTACTTGGATAAATTGCTATATCAACCTTTAATTCTGACAGAAATGCATCCGTAATTAGATTTCCAGCACTACATGAACCACTTTTAATACCTTTATTACTTATAAGGGTTCTTGTTTTACCAATAGGTTTGGTATTCTTGTCTATAAAGAGTTCAATCTTTGTTCTATGGATTTTTTTGTATTCTGGTAAAGACTTTGTCTTTTTAAGATACTCTGTTACAACTTCAGCAAGTGTAATATTTGCAGATTTACCTAAATCTTCTTTTTTAAATTTATATGCAGAGGCAATATAATTATTGATTGCAACCGAATATTTTCTTGATTCATTTAATAAAACTCCTTTCTTGTCTCTAAGAACAATTTTTTTTATACCATTTTTAGTACCTGCAGATTTAAATACACTATATGAAATTCCTCCTGTAAATAAATCAATTTTGCCACCTTTTTTAAAACTAGTTTTTATCAAAGCTCTAATCTCATTTGGACTTAAATAAAAAACAATAATATCATTACTAAAAGGGTGCATAGTATAAACATCTTTGACAGTAACTTTTTTATCCAATTTTCCTACTCTAATTCCCCCACTATTCATAAAAGCCATATCAACTGACTGGTGTGCAACCATAGCATCGCAAATCATATTACCCAATTGTCTTTTACCTGTAATTTTGAATGGTAATGTCGTAATTACCTTATTTAGAGTCTCATTACTGTTAAATTCCTTAATAAGTTTCTTTATTGTTTTATTTTCTTCCTTAACTTTAGATAAGTCAATAATAGAACCTTTTTTACTTATAAGTTTTTTATTATTAAACAGCAACTCTATCTTTCCCAGATATTTAGCCTGAGCCCCTGCCTGAGTTATTAAAACACCGTTATACTCTTTAGGATTCTCAATTATTGTATGAGAATGTCCACCTATAATAAGGTCTATCCATCCGAATTTCTCAGCTGAGGTTACATCCATTCCCATACCCATATGAGATAAAAGTATCATAGCATCGTTTTCTTTTTTTAAAAATTCATGCTTATTAATTGTATCTAATTCATCTCTAAAAATGATTTCGCCTACATTTTTAGGATGTGTACTTGGAATCTCTGTATCCTTTTCAACCTGTATAATACCTAAAAGTGCTATTTTTATACCTTCATTTGTTTTTAAAATAGTATAAGGTGTAGCATTTGCAAGCCATCCATTTTTATCTTCGACATTTGCACAGATTGTTTTAAAATTACTTTTTAATATAAATCGTCTTAATATTTTACGGCCATAGTCAAATTCATGATTACCAAGCGTCAATACATCAAATTTCATAAGCTTATAGAGAATCAATAGAGGCTCACCTTTTGGTTCATATTGGTCAACCACAGGATTTCCACTAAAATTATCACCAATATTAAAAAGATAAACATTTTTATTTGTTTTTTTCTCTTCATTTACAATTTCAGCAACTTTTGCAAGATTCTTTATATGTGCATGAATATCATTCAAGTGAAATATCACAACCTTTACTTCCTTTGCAAAATTATTTACATTCAAAAACAGAAAAACTATTATCAGTATTTTAAAAATATTTTTCTTAATCATTTCTTTCCCCTGATAAAATATTTAGCATCTGAAAATACTGCACCATCAAGATTAACAAGGTTTTCGTATTCATCATATACATCCTTATCACCATTGGAAACCTTAGCATACTCTTCATCCGAATATAACCTTAGAATATCGGCAATTACAGCACCCGAAAAAACTTTCACCTCTTGTCCATCAACAAAAACTTTCATTATATACTCCCTATAAAATCTTAATAAAAACCTAAAATAAAACCTTATAAAAAATTTTATGAAACTTTATATTTAAAGTCAAGAAAAGCAGACCAGCTTAAATAAAAAAAATCTTTTTTTTAGACTTGACTTTTTTTTTTTAAAAGCTTACAATACAGTTAGCGTTAAGAGAAACTTGATACGCTATATACAGTGTGTAATAAAAACTTCAATTTGGGGAGAATATTACACGGTTTTATAAATTTAAAGTTTAAAGGGGATATTAAATGGGCAAAATAGTTAAGGCAGATGACATAAGTTTTTCACAGTATTTAGATGATTCAAAGACATTAGTAGTAGATTTTTGGTCACCTACATGCGAACCTTGTAAATCTCTGGAACCACCTCTTGAAAGAATGGCTGCTGATTATGG
>JAOZTV010000070.1 GCA_029939015.1 Candidatus Aminicenantota bacterium | reverse complement strand
TTTTTTAATAAATTTTTGTAAATTTCAATATCTTTTGAGTTTGGAAATGTTTTTATAAGGTTTTCCATTATTGCTTTTGCTTTTGCTTTATCTCCCAAATAGATGTAGTATGTTCCAAGTCTCAAATTTGCATCTTCTGTCCATTTTGCCTGTGGTGCTTTGACGGTTTCTGATAAATATTTTTCAATATCTGAATATTTTGATGCAATAGTTTTTGCTTTTACAATATCCTTTTTAGGGTTATCCTTTGCCATCTCTAAGTCCATAAGAGTAATAAGGTTAATACCTATGGTATATATTGCAAAATGATATGTTTGAGTTTTTGCCTTATCTTTAAAAAGTTCAATATGCTTTATTAGATATTCATTTCCTTTTTTTAAATTTTTAAGCATTGAATTATAAACACCCATTAGATATAAGTTCATAGCATATTTATCTGCCATTTTCTCTTTAGCATAAGGCATTTCAATGAAATTTTTCTGGCAGTTTAGCATCTTGACATAATCTTTTTTTTGTTGAAAAGATTTTGCACTGCTTAAATAGATCTTAGCAAGGGTTGACTGTGCTTTTTCATGAGTTGCATCCAGTTCAATTGTTTTTTTTAAAAGTTCAACAGTTTTTTCCATGTCTTTTTTAGAATAACTTATAACTGCCAGTTGAAAATAAGCTGGTGCAAATTTATCATCGATTTTTAATATTTCATTATACTTTTCAATAGCATCTTTATAATAAGCATCTTTTTTTTCAGGTTTTTCTGCCTTTTTTGCTTTGTCTAAATATTTGCCACCCTTTTTCATCAATTTTTTAATTTTCTTTGGAACTTCTTTTTTTGCTTCATCTGCTGCAGTCAACATAAATCCCTGAAATAGGAAAATTGCCACAAAAACAATAATAATAATTTTTTTAGTCATAATATAACTCCTTTGTTTTAATTTTATAATTAATTTATTTTGAATTTTAACATTATTTTACTCTAAAATAAAGAGTTTTTTTTATGTATTCTGTATGAATACAAGAATATTGCCTTGGATTTGATATGGGCAGATGTATTGTTCTGCCCATATATCAAACATTGTTTAAATATTTAGCTTTTCTTAGCTTTTTTTACTTTTTGTTTTACAAGAAAATGAGCTAGAAACACTTTTTCAGGTTTAGTTACTTTGATTCTGAAATACTCATAACCTTTTAATAATTCTTTTTTTACTCTGAATTTGAATTTTTTATACTTACCTTCATAAGGTTTTACAACAGCCATTTCTTCAAAGAGAAGTTCTTTTTTTTTGTTATAAACATTAAAATAGGGAACGCCTTCTTTTTCAGTTAAAATTACTCTGTAAACCCCTCTTTTATAATCTTTCATATTATAAACAAAGGTTTTTGGAAAATAAACTTTTCCAAGTTTGATATCTTTTGATACTTCCTGTTTTTCAACAGCAAAATTCATTACAGAAAAAATTAAAGTTAGTATTATTAATATACTTAGTTTTTTCATTTTTTTCTCCTATTTTTTGATTTTAAAAGGAATATAGACACGTCTATTTTTCTTTCTTTCAATTTCTTTAGTATTATCATAAGCTGGTTTTTCTTCACCATAACTTATTGTTTTTATTCTATCTGTTGAAATACCGTTATCGACAAGATACTTTTTAATTGCCTGAGCTCTTTCTTCCCCTAATCCCATATTATATGCAACTGTTGCTATAGAACAGGTATGACCTTGAATTTCAATATTGGCTTCAGGATGATATTTTAAGAAAATTATAGATTTTTTAAGATCCAGAATTAAAGCATCACTTAAATCGGATGAATTTAATGAGAAGAAATACTCTTCATTTGGTGGTAATATAATCTTTGTAACTGATATAAGTGCCTTAGCATCAACATTTGAACAACTATTACTTACATTAACACTAACCCATGAAGCTTTATTTTCAGAATTCCATTTAATTGAAATTGTTGGTGAACCCTGACCAGATTCAATAAGTCCATTATCAGAACATGTCCATTTATAAACGACAGGTTTTGTCACATTTTCCGGAGCATATACTGCAGCATATGTTCTTGCTTCACTAACTTTTGCTTCATTATTACCATTAACCTGAGCTGATTCTATTTTTAAGCATGTAGGTGGAGGGGGTGTTTTTCCTGTTACATAAGAAATTGAACCCATTGCACCATGTGTGTCTCCAAGTCCTTTTGTGTCAAATGCCAGATTTTTCTTATATCCAACCGCAACACCTAGACCATATTCATTTTCAAATTTTAATCCAATAATAACATCCATTGGGTTTTCCTGAACAAGATTAGATCCTGAATAAGATTTTCCTGCTATTTGAGTTATCAGATTTAAACATTTTGTTAATTTTGCCTCAATTCCTGCTGAATATTTTAATGTATTACCCAAATCAATTCCACTTGGCGATTGGTTTAATTGATAACCTGTGTTTGCACTAAATAGAATTCCATTTGAAAGTTTTTGTGAAAATAATAAATCAATCCCGTATCTGGACTTTGAAGTTGTTACACCTGCACTCTCGTCAGAAAGAGCTAAATCAAAATGTCCAAAAATGCCAAATCCTGTTTTTTCAGTTTTTACAAGATTGAATTTTGCACCTAGTGAAGCATAGCCTAAACCTGTTTGCCAGCTACCTGCATAAGGATATTCAAAGTTTAATGCACCTATGTCATGTTTTTTTACACGATTATAAGAAGCATTTAAACTTAACTCAATTGTATCTGAAATTCCGTATCCAAACCCAAAATAAAACCTATTAACGTCAATATCTGCTGTTTCAAGGTCAACATTATTTACTCCAAATACAAAGCCCATAGAACCCTTCTCTAAAGAAAACGGGTTAGCAATTTCAAAAACGCCACCAAATCCTTTAAAATTCTGTGTATTTGACATTAACGGAATAGCAATGAGAACTAATCCTACTAATAAAACAATAATCTTTTTCATCTATACCTCCTTTAATATATGTAAGGATTATAGTTTATTATAAATTAAAAAGTCAAGCTAAAAAGTGCTTAAAATTAATTAATTTTTTAGTATTCTCGTGTACTTAATTATTTTATGCCTAAATCCTTTAATATCAGGTAATTATATGTCATTATGTATATGTGTAAGATTGATTTATATGTAAAAATATGATAAAATTTTAACCTGAATTTAAACTGAGTGGAGGATACATGAATAACAGGATAAAAATTTTGATAAGTACCATAGTAATATTAATGCTATTTTCTTGTGGGAAAAAAAATGACACAAAGGGAATAGGTTTTAAATTAGATATTTTACCTAAGATTATCTCTTATGATAATGCAAATGTTTTGACATTGACTGATAAATTATATATCAATATGAATTTTGAGTATAAGTTGACTGATAAATTTGAAAAACTAAATGATAAGATGGTTGTGTTTGTACATTTCTGGAGAAAGAAGCAGGATAAAATGTTATTAAATTTTGATCACACATTCAAGTCTGTTGGCATTAAAGATATTTCGAAATGGACAAAAGGAGATGTTTTTAAGTATTCTAAAAAAATATATATTCCAAAATTTCTTGATGACTATGATGCTGAGTTTGATGGTTTTGAAAAAATTAATCTTACAATTGGCTTACATGAACCAAATAGCTCAACCAAAAAAATAGTTCTTTTTCATAAAGAAATTAGAGTTGAAGCTGAAGAAAGTCATGCTCCTGCTATTAACTATCAGGATGGTTGGCATGATATTGAGACTAACCCAAAGGCAAAAGAAAATTTTAAAAAATGGCAATGGACAACAAGAAAGGCAATCTGTATTATTGATAATAAAAACTATGAGGTATCAAACCCCAAAAACTATACCTTGATAATTAGAGGTGGTGCTTCAAAAAACATATTAAAAGATCAATCTGTAATATTTAAAATAAATGGCAAAGAACTTGATAAATTTATACCAAAGGGTGAAACTTTTGAAAAAGAATATATTATTACACCAGCCCAAATGGGTACTGACTATATGTTTACATTGAATATTGAATCAGATATGTTTTTTGTACCATCAAAACTTGATCCAAATAGTAAAGATAATAGAGAACTTGGAATGCAGATATATTATATTTATTTCAGAGAATCAATCAAATGAAATATGCAAAAATAATTGGAACAGGATCATATCTTCCTGAGAGGATAATGACAAATGCCGATTGGGAAAAAATCGTTGAAACTTCAGACGAATGGATATTTTCCCGAACAGGTATTAAAGAGAGACATGTTGCAGCAGAAAATCAGACAACATCAGATATGATAGTGGAAGCATCCAAAAAAGCAATTGAGGACGCAAATATTGACAAAGATGATATTGACCTTATTATAGTTGGGACAATTACACCCGACAATGCATATCCTTCAACTGCAAACTGGGTACAAAAAAAACTTGGAATAAAACCAATACCTTCATTTGATATTGGAGCTGCCTGCTCTGGTTTTCTCTATGGTCTTACAGTAGCCAATTCAATGATTAAATCAGGAGTAGCTAAAACCGTTCTTGTAGCCGGTGCAGAAACTATGACAAAGGCGTTAAACTGGAAAGACAGAAATACCTGTGTTCTTTTTGGTGATGGAGCAGGTGTTGCTATATTAACTGCAACTGAAAACAAGAACGAAGGAATTCTTTCAACATATTGGGGTGCAGATGGTAATCTTGGCAATCTCTTGATGCAGCCTGCAGGTGGTAGTGCCATGCCGGCTTCAAAAGAGACTGTTGAGAAAAACCTTCATACAGTACATATGTCTGGTAATGAAGTTTTCAAACATGCCGTATTAAGAATGCAGGAAGCGGCTATGAAATCTCTTGAATTAGCAGGGTTTTCTGGTGAGGACGTAGATCTCTTTATTCCCCATCAGGCAAATTTAAGAATTATTAATGCAACTATAAAAAGAGCAAAGATTCCTCTTGAAAAAACATTTATAAATATTGAAAATACAGCAAATATTTCAGCTGGTACAATACCCATTGCTTTGGATCAGGCAAGAAAACAATCACGAATTAAAAAAGGCGATATTGTTTTACTGGCAGCCTTTGGTGCAGGCTTTACATGGGGCGGAATAACAATTAAATTTTAACTATGGATGATTTTGTTGTAATTAAAGAAGTTAGAGGCTTTTTAGAAGGTGAAATTATTAAAGCAAAATTAGAGAGCTTTGATATACCATGTATGTTAAAACAGGAAACGGCAAGAAGACTATTTGGTTTTTACCAAAACAAACTTGCAAGTGTAAAGATTGTTGTTCCCTTGGAGCTGAAGGATAAAGCTATTGAGATATTAAATGAGGAAACCTGAATTAGTTTGTCCTGCAGGTGATTGGAGTTCAATGATCACTGCCGTTGATAGCGGGGCAGATAGTGTGTATTTTGGAGTTAAGGGCATCAATATGAGAGCCCGTGCTAATAATTTTGATATTCTTGAATTAAAAAAACTGATGGATTATCTTCATGTCAGAGAAAAAAAAGGATTTCTTGCTTTAAATACAATTATAAAAGACCAGGATTTATCTAAGGTAGAAAAAATTTTACTTGAAGCAAAAAAGGCAGGAGTTGATGCTGTAATTCTATCAGATATGTCTGTATTGAAGATGGCAAAGGAAATTGGTTTAAAACCACATTTGTCAACTCAGGCAAGTGTATCAAATGCCAAAGCTGTTTCATTCTTTTCAGAACTGGGTGTTAAAAGAATTGTGCTTGCAAGAGAGTGCACATTGGAAGATCAAAATAATATTATAAATTATATTAAAAAAAATGATATTCCTTGTGAAATTGAGGCCTTTATACATGGTGCAATGTGTGTAAGTGTTTCCGGGCGATGTTTTTTGTCTTTGCATACTTTTGGAAAGTCCGGTAATCAGGGAGAATGTATGCAGCCCTGTAGAAGAGAATATACGATTACTGAAAAAAATGACAGAGGATATGGCAAAGAAGCAGAATATATTTTAGGCAGTGATTATATTATGAGTCCTCAGGATTTATGTACGATTGATTTTATTGATAAAATAATTGACACAGGTATTCATTCTCTAAAAATTGAAGGTCGGATGCGCTCAAAAGAATATGTTAGAACGGTTGTTTCAACATATCGCCAGGCAATAGATTTACATTTTGAAAAAAAATTATCTAAAGAAATGAAGATAAATTATAAAAAAGACCTTGGTACAGTTTATAATAGAGGCTTTTCAGAAGGATTTTATTTTGGAAGACCTTTTAACTGGATAAATTCAAAATTAGAACATAAAAATGAGAAAGTTTTTATTGGTGATGTCACAAATTATTTTAAAAAAATTGGTGTTGCAGAAATTCTTATAAGGTATAAGGAATTAACCACTGGAGACAATATTTTCATATCAGGAAAAAAAACTCCTGGACAATTTGTTATAGCTGAAGAATTGCAAATGGAGCATAAAGTTGTTAATAAAGCTGTAAGAGGCGAGCTTGTGGCTCTTAAGGTTCCTTTCAGGGTTAGAATAAATGACAAGATATATCTCTGGAGAGAAAAAAATCACAAAAATTAACCTGTTAATGGGCAAGAAACCCTTTGTTTTATTGACATATTTGGTAAATAATACTATTATATGGCAACTATGAAATATATAAAGCTTATTATTATTTTGGTTTTTGTATCCTTTTTATTATACTTAGGATTTAAAGATGTGTCATTAGGCAATATGATAGGTGCTTTGAAAAATGCAAGTATTCCTGCCATAATCTTTTTTATTATTGGTACTTGGTCTCAGTTTTTCATTCGTGCTTATAGATGGGGAATTCTCCTACGTCCATATAAAAAAAAAATACCTATAATGACCCTTTATAATTTTACAGTTATAGGTTATATGTTAAATATGTTTCCAGGTAGAGTTGGCGAACTTGCAAAGGCATTTATGTTGGCTAAACAGGAAAACATTGATAAAGGAATAGGGCTTGGTTCAGTATTTCTTGAGAGATTAATTGATTTTCTTACAATAGTAATATTTTTCCTTATTTCTCTTCGTTTAATTCCAGATATAAACTCAAACTTTTTAAATAGTTTAAAAGCAAATTCATTTATATTTTTAATAATAGTTTTTTTTATATTTTTGATATTGTTTTTATTAAATAATAAAAATTTTTTTTTGTTTGCAGAAAAAACAATTCTTTTCTTTTCAAAACTTATTCCACAAAAATTTAGAGCTGATGTCAGTAGATTTTTAATTGATTTTGCTAAGGGCATAAGACTTAAAATAGGCTTTATGGATGCAATAAAATTAATTATTTCATCTATTCTGGTATGGGTTTACCTAATACCTTTTTATTGGATTATGTTAAAAGGGTTTGGCATTATTATAACAGTCTCAGAAACAACTACACATTTGAGTATTTTAGTCGCTTCAGCCGCAATTCCAACACCAGGCATGGCTGGTACATTTGATATCACTTCTATTAAGAGTTTAATTGAAATATTAGGCAAATCTGTAGAAGTTAAGGCGGCTGCCTATACAATAGTTTTACATGTAATTGTTTTACTTACTCAAATGATTGCTGGAGCAATTGCCTTTAAAATGCAAAAGCTTGATCTTAGTATTTTAGATAAATTGAGGAAAGAAAAATGATATGTCCTGATTGTGGTAAATTTGAAGATAAGGTTGTTGAGACAAGAGAAAGTAAAGATGGAAAATATATTAGAAGGCGTAGAGAGTGTCTTGGCTGTAGCAAGAGATATACTACATATGAAAAGCTGGAAAATATCCCTCTGTTGATAAAAAAAAAAGATGGAAGAAGAGAAGAGTTTGATATTGAAAAAATCAGAAAAGGGATACATCGTGCAATTGAAAAAAGGTCAATTTCATATAAAAAAGTAGAACGAATTTTTATACAGATAGAGGAACTAGTTTCAAATAGTGAAAACGAGATAACTACAACTGAAATTGGAGAATTTATTATGAAGAACCTAAAAGAACTTGACAAGGTTGCTTATGTAAGATTTGCATCAGTTTATCTTGATTTTAAGAGTACAAACGAGTTTTTAACTGAATTAAATAATTTATAATTTTGCTAAGAGGGGGAAAGAATGGTAAAAAAAAACTTTTCACTATTGGAAGTAGAGGTAGGTAAAAATTTTTCAACCGGGATAAGCACCAATGTTGATTGGGAGCCAAGAACAAATATTATTGAAGCTGAAAACAGCCTTATAATTGAAATAGAATTACCTGGAGTTGAGAAGGATGATGTTTCGGTTGTATTACAAAGTGATCGGGAATTTATTATAAAGGGTCAAAAGAAACAACCTGGTTCAAGAAAAAATGACACTGTAACATATCATCTTTTTGAAAGAGAATTTGGAAGTTTTTATAAAAAAATCATTGTTGATCTTCCTCTAAACACCAATGATATTCAATCTGTGATGGAAAATGGAGTATTGTTTTTAAAAGTGAAAAAGAGTGAAACTAAAAACATCCCAATAGATGCAAAATAGGAGAAACTAATGTCAGAAGACAAAAAAAAGAAAATAGTAAATAATAATAAAATTGACACAAAAAATAAAACAGAAAAAGAAGTAAAGAATAATGTAAAAAATGATAATAAAGACGAAATAAAAGCGGTAATCAAAACTGAAAAAAAAAAAGAAAACATAAAAAAAGCAAAAAAAACAGAGGACAAACTACAAATACCGGAAAAACTTCCCGTACTTATATTAAGGGATGTTGTAGTTTTCCCATACATGATAGTTCCCCTATATGTAGGAAGGCAAAAGTCCAAGAGAGCAGTTGACCTTGCATTAAATTCAGACAGGTTAATTGTTCTTATGACCCAGAAAGATTCGCAAGTTGAAGACCCTAAGGTTAAGGATTTATACTTAACGGGGACCGCAGCATTGATAGTAAGAATGTTAAAACTTCCTGATGGACGTATGAGAGTTTTGGTTCAGGGTGTTTCAAGGGTTAAGGTAAAGGCTATTAAAGACAATGGCAAGGTTGTTGTATCAAGTCTTACCGTTATTGAAGACAAAGACCCTAAACGAATAACTCTTAAACATAAGGCTTTAATGAAGAGTGCAAGAGAAAAATTCACAAAAATTTCAGAACTTGGCAGACAAATTCCAAATGAAATATATGTTATTCTTGAGAACATAGATGAACCGGGTAAAATGGCAGATATCATAGCCTCAAACCTTGCATTAAGAATTGAAGACTCCGAGAGAATCCTTAGTGAACAAAATTCTGTAAAACGGTTAGAAAAAGTATATGAACTCTTAACAAAAGAAGTTGAGTTATTAAATATGCAAAATCAGATAAATTTGAAAGCTCAGGGAGAGATGGACAAGAATCAGAAAGAATATTTTTTAAGACAGCAATTAAAGGCAATTCAGACAGAATTAGGTGAAGATGTTGAAATTGGAGATGAAATTAATTCTTATAAAGAAAAACTAAAAAAACTAAAAATTTCCGATTCAGGGCTTGAAGAAATAAATAAAAACATCGATCGACTTGGAAAAATGCATCAGGACTCTGCTGAAAGTAATGTAATAAGAAATTACCTTGACTGGATGTTTGGCTTACCATGGTCAAAATCCGGCAAGGACAATAATAATATTAAAAGAGCCGAATCAATTTTAAATAAAGATCATTTCGGACTTGAAAAAGTTAAAGATAGAATTTTAGAATACTTAAGTGTCAAAAAACTTAATCCAAAATCACACGGTCCTATTCTCTGCTTTGTTGGACCTCCGGGAGTAGGAAAAACTTCTCTTGGAAGATCAATTGCAAAGGCATTAAATAAAAAATTTGTTAGAATATCTCTTGGTGGAGTTAGAGATGAGGCTGAGATAAGAGGGCATAGAAGAACTTATGTTGGTGCAATGCCCGGCAAAATAATTCAGGAATTAAAAAAAATTGGGCAGAATAATCCTGTTTTTATGATGGATGAGGTTGATAAGATAGGAAAAGATGTCAGGGGTGACCCATCATCGGCCTTACTCGAAGTGCTTGATCCAGAACAAAATAATTCATTTGCAGACCATTATCTTGGAGTTCCATTTGATTTGTCAAAGGTTATGTTTATTACTACAGCAAACCTATTAGAACCAATTCAACCGGCATTTCGTGATAGGATGGAAATAATTCATATACATGGATATACAGAGGAAGAGAAAATTGAAATTGCGAAAAGACATCTTATACCAAGACAGATTGAATCAAATGGCTTAAGCAATAAGATAATAAAATTCAGTCAGGGAGCAATTAAGAACCTGATAGCCTTATATACAAGAGAGGCTGGTGTCAGAAATCTTGAAAGAGAAATTGGTACTGTATGCAGAAAAGTTGCACATAAGGTTGCTAAGGGTGAAAAAAAGTTATATAACATAACAATTAATAATCTTGAAAAATATTCAGGATATATGAAGATGTTCAGAGACCAGATGCTTGAAGAAGATTCAGTAGGTGTAGCAACAGGAATGGCTTGGACACAGGTTGGTGGAGATATTCTATTTATTGAAGTTAAACTTATCCCAGGCAAAGGCAATCTTATACTGACAGGTTCACTCGGTAATGTAATGAAAGAATCCGCAAAGGCAGCCCTAAGTTATATTAAGGCTTCAACAAAAAACATTAAAGTTAAACTTGCAGATTTTAATAAACACGATATTCATATACATATACCAGAGGGAGGCATTCCTAAAGACGGACCTTCAGCTGGTATTACATTAATTACTGCTCTATATTCTGCATTTACCAATATTGCAATTAAAAGGGAAGTTTCAATGACTGGAGAGTTAACATTAAGGGGTAAAGTACTCCCGGTTGGAGGAATAAAGGAAAAAATACTCGCTGCAAAGCGTGCAGGTATTAAAACTATAATTCTTCCAAACAAAAACCGAAACGATTTAAAGGATTTAAAAGAAACCTATTTGAAAGGTATTGAATTTCATTTTGCAAAAGAAGTAAAAGATGCTGTAAATATCGCCCTTGTAAAAAGCATTTATTAATGAATGAAAAGAGTTTTCAGGAGTATTTAGAAAAAAATTTTCCTTTTTCAAATGGTATAGGTATTGGAGATGATGCAGCTGTAATTAATAAAATTGATAAAAATTCTCAACTTATAACAAAGGATATTTTAATTGAAAATGTCCATTTTAAAATGGACTGTTTTTCAATGAGAGAATTGGCAAAAAAAGCAATTGCTGTAAATTTAAGTGATATTGCAGCAATGGGTGGTATTCCAGAATATTTCTTTCTCGGCTTAGGAATGCCAAAAAATTATCAGAAAAATATAATCCCATTTTTTGAAGGAATAAAAGATTCATGTCAACATTTTAAAATTTCTTTAGGTGGCGGAGATTATTCAAGCTCTGCACTATTTTTTATTTCAGTCACAATGATTGGAAAGTGTAAAAATCCAATTTTGAGAAAAAATGCACAGACAGGAGATTATATTTGTATAACAAAAAATCCGGGAGAATCTGCACTGGGTTTGGAGCTTTTAAAGCTAAAAAAAGAAAGTATGATGACAAAAGAGGAATTATACTTTTCAGAAAAACATAAATTTGTATTTCCTGAACTAATAAAAGGTCAAATTCTCTCAACTTATGCAAACTCAATGTTAGATATATCAGACGGATTAATAAAAGACCTTAATCGTATATTATCAGCATCAAAAAAAGGCGCCATTATTTATTATGATAAACTCCCAGTTTCAAATAACTTCAAAAAAATCTGCAATACCTATAATTTCAATAAAGAAGAAATTGTATTAGGAGGCGGCGAAGACTATGGATTATTATTTACTATTTCAAAAGAACAGGAAAAATCATTAAAACAACAGAATATAGAATATACAATTATTGGAGAAATACAAGAAAATGAAATTCTTTCAATAATAAAAAACAAACAAGAATTAAA
>JAOZTV010000343.1 GCA_029939015.1 Candidatus Aminicenantota bacterium | reverse complement strand
AAATAATGAGTAATTCTGGAATATTAAGTAAAAAAGGTAGGATAATATTTGGCGGCACTGCAGGAATAACATTTTTCAACCCTGACAGCCTTACTATTCAGGATAATATTCCTGATGTTTTAATTACTTCAATTCTGATTAATGAAAAACCGGTGAATTTTAATAAAAAGGATCCTGAAACAGGTATTAAAACGTTAAAGCTTCACTACAGTAATAATTCGATATCTTTCTTTTTTGATTTGATCGATTTCAGATTACCAAATAAGAGTAGATTCAAATATATATTTGAAGGGCAAGATCCAGATTGGACAATCTCTGAACCAATGGAATATGTTCAATATGAAGATATATCTCCGGGAGAATATATATTCCGTGTAAAAGGAGCTAACCATTATGGTGTCTGGAATAATAATGAGGATGCTGTTAAGATCATAATCGTTCCACCCTTCTGGATGACTATCTGGTTCAAGCTGTTAATGGGGTTACTTCTCATTGGGATTATTTACAGCGGTATTAAGAGAAGAATTATAAGGCATCAAAAGCAGCAGGAGAAACTGGAAAGATCTGTTTTATCAAGAACTGAAGAACTCCAAAAAAAACAAGATGAACTTGAAATAGCTAGAGATTTAATTGAGGAAAGAAATATTGAACTTCAGGAAAGCCAGGAATATTACCGGGCTGTTGCTGAAACATCAATTGCAGGTATTTGTGTGACGGATCTAAAAGAAAACATACAATTTGTAAATCCTGCTTTTGGAAAAACAGTTGGGTATACTCAAAATGAACTAGTTGGAATGAACCTGTCTGAATTATCAAATGAGAATGAATATAAGAAATTTAAAAAACAAACTGGAAATAGAAAAAAAAACATAACCAATACATATGAGGCCATCTTAAAATGCAAAAATGGTCTTTCAAAGCATGTCTTGGTTTCAGCAGCACCACTTAAAGATGAAGATTTTACAATTATTGGGGCATTGTCAGTGATAATTGATAATTCAGAACAAAAAAAGACAGAAGAATTACTAAAAGCTTCCCATAAGAAAATGGAGATTAATGTACAAGAACGAACTTTAGCACTTTCAGAAGCTGTGAAGGAACTGAATGCTGAGATCATTGAACGTAACAGGACAGAAGAAGCTTTATATGATTCAGAAGAAAAGTTCCGTTCAATTTATGAAGACTCAAAAGAAATGATCTTCATATCAACACCTGATGGGGAATTCATTGATCTCAATCCTGCTGGAATTGAGATGTTGGGTTATGATTCTAAAATGGACAAAAAAAAAATAGTTATACAAAACCTGTACGAAAACCCACTGGATCGTGAAATATTAAAAGATGAATTGGAAAAAAATAATTATGTAAAAGACTATGAATATGAGTTAAGGAAAAAAAATGGAGAGGTAATTACTATCCAAGAAACTGCAACAGTCGTAAGAGATAAAGATCTAAATATAGTCCAATACAGAGGTATTATTAGAGATGTGACAGAAAGCAGAAATAAAGAGACGGAACTGAGGACTGCAAAAGAAACAGCAGAGCAAGCTAACATTGCAAAAAATGAATTTTTGTCCAATATAAGCCATGAGATTCGTACACCGCTTAATGCAATTCTGGGTTTCAGTGAATTGATCCTCGAAGAAAAATCTTTACCTAAAACTAAAAAACATGCCACACTTATTCTTACAGAATCTGAACATCTAATAGAATTGATAAATGAGATACTAGATGCTTCAAAAATTGAATCAGGTAAATTTGAACTGGTAGAAGCTCCATTTGATTTGGAACAGGTAATTGAGTCTGTTAATAGCAGCATGTGTATGCGTGCTAAGACAAAACATATTGATTACAGCTGTAAAATTGAGAAAAACACTACAACCAGGTTAATAGGTGATCCAAAGCGTTTGAGACAGATTCTGGTCAATTTAATTGGTAATTCAATCAAGTTTACAAGTAAAGGCTTCATCAACATATCTTGCAGGCAGATTCAGAATTCAGGTAAAACAGTAGAATTATATTTCTCTATTAAGGATACTGGAATTGGTATACCGAAAAACAAACAATCATCTATATTTGAAAGTTTTGTGCAGGCTGATGGAAGTAGTACCCGAAAATATGGGGGTTCTGGACTTGGAACCACAATTTCCAAGCAGATTATTGAATTAATGAATGGAGAGATTGGATTTGAAAGTGAAGAGGGAAAAGGCAGCACATTCTGGTTCACAGTCAAATTAAAAAAAGGGAATGACTTAAGCCAGGAGGAAGTTGCTGAAGAAGAAGCATTAACAGATTCGGTGAGCTCTACAGCATCTTATACTCCCCTGAAGAAAAACAAAGAAAATGTAAATATTTTACTGGTTGAGGATTACCCCGCAAACCAGCAAATTGCCACTACGCATCTCACTAATGCAGGTTACAGGGTAAAACTGGCAGAAAATGGAAGGCAGGCAATCCAATTAACAAAAAAAGAAAAATTTGATTTAATTCTGATGGATATTCAAATGCCAGTTATGGATGGTTATCAGGCAACAAAACTCATCCGTTCGGGCAAATCCAAAAATGCAGATATTCCAATAATTGCATTAACGGGCAATGTTTACAAAAAGGATCAAGAAAAATATCGCCTTATTGGAATGAATGATGTGATCGCTAAACCATTCCATAAAACTCAATTACTAAAAATTGTCGAAAATTGCTTAAATCCATTTGCTAAACAATCAGAGAAAGAACCCAGCATCAATTCACAAAAGAATATTGAAAGTAAAAAGAAAAAGACAAATGAGCCTCTTGACTATAAAAAAGTTATAGAAGAATTTGATGGGGATAAAGACCTTGTTGATGATCTGATAACAGAGTTTCTCGAAGACATGAAAAATAGAATTGTTGAGGTAAACAAGGCAATAAACAATGGAGATCTAGAAACTATAAGAACTGTGGCCCATAAAATTAAAGGTGGAGCAGGAAACCTCACTGCAGATCGCTTAGCCAATACTGCAAAAAATCTCGAGAAACTTTCAAAATCAGGCAATATTCCAAAAATAAAAAATGCTCTGGAAAAAATGGATAAAGAATCAAAAAAGTTAAGAAATTTTTATAACAAACTTTCAATAGAATAATTTAGAAAAATAAAGATGTGGAATAATAAAGAAATTGATTAAAAAGGAGACATTGAAATGAAAACAAGGGTGAACATAATATGAAAATCCTTATAATAGATGATGATAGAATCAGCAGGATAAAATTGGAAAGATTTCTAAAATCATTTGGCGTTTGCGATATGGTTGATAATGGAATGGCTGGTCTTGACCTTTTTAAAAAAGCATGGGATGACTGGTATCCATATGA
>JAOZTV010000342.1 GCA_029939015.1 Candidatus Aminicenantota bacterium | reverse complement strand
TAAGAGCTATCCGTCAACTACATGTAATGCAGCAAATGAGCAACAAACTTTTAAAATAGTTCATCAGTTTCATCCATCATATGGAAGAGAGTATGAAGTACTCGCTCATAAACAAAATTGGGGTGAAGACAGAGTTAGTTATGTGGATGAAGCGGGGAAATATCACTGTATTCCAGCTAATTGGACAAATATAGATCTACCAAATCCATTTGAGCGTTATGATAATAATAAAGTCTATTTTCGTATATTTGATTTAATAGAGTTAAAAAATATTATTTCGAAATAGAAAGACAGGAGGAAAAGTGTGTATGCTAAATTTTGTCGCTATGTCCACTCTATTATGTCGCAATTGCAAATATACTTCTTTTGTGAAATCGTCACATGTTGTGTATAGCGCATGTTTAGTGCCTCGCGACCTTGACAATAATATATTTATAGGATAACATTTAATAGATTTTAATGAGGAGGTTTAAATGCTAAAAAAAGAAAAAAAGAAAGAGGATTATTTAAGAGAAAACAAAAGTTTAAACGTAAATGCTTCAAAAGTTAAAGACGATTTATTTATGAAGAATAATTTTTTTGACCCTTTGGATCTCATCCAGGTGAAATATGAGATATTACGAAAGGTTAGTAAAAAGAAGTGTTCTGTAGATACAGCTGTAAATCTTTTTGGAATGAGTCGTCAAAATTATTATAAGATTAAAAATGCTTTTGAAAAACAAGGGATGGCAGGTCTATTAGAAAAAAAGAGAGGACCTCGGCATCCATTCAAATTAAAAGAAAATATTGTCGATTTTGTAAATAAACAAAAAAAAGAAAATCCGTCTATAACAAGCATCCAGATAGTAAATGAAATCAAAAACAAATTTAATCTTAGTATTCATCACCGCACAATAGAACGTTTTAATAAAGCCCAAAAAAAAACTTCGAAGAGGAGAAAAGAAGAATGAATCAAGCATGTAATAATACCTCAAGTCTAAAACATGACATCATTTTATGTTATGAAGAATTACGTTCAAATGTTCTGCAAGATCCTTTTTATTTGTCACAGAGTAAAAATCTTTTTCAAAATAGAGGAATGTTGTTGTGGTTAAGAAATGTGGAGAAGTTAAAAATGGATTTGACTTATCAAAAAGAAGAAATTAACACTGATGTATTAACAAATTTTTCAATTTCTAATAATACCGGCATAAGAAAAAACGGGTTATCTAATTTGCTTGCCGGCATTATAATAAATATATATCCGGAGGTTCTTTATGTCTAATAATAAAATTTATCCAAAACATTTTTTAAAAAATGCTTATGTGTATATCAGACAGTCCAGTTTGCGTCAGGTAATGGAAAACAAAGAAAGCACAGACAGGCAATATCACTTAAAAAACCGGGCAACAATAATGGGATGGTCACCTGAAAACATTGTTATAATAGATGAAGATTTAGGACTTTCCGGTAAAGATTCTAAGTGGAGAAATGGCTTTCAATATCTTATGTCGGAAGTAGGTATGGCAAAAGCCGGAGCTATATTTGCTTTGGAAGTATCGCGTTTAGCTCGTAATTCTGCTGATTGGCATCGTTTATTAGAGATTTGTGCCATGACTGAAACATTAATTATAGACGAGGCAGGCATCTACGATCCACGTCAGTTTAATGACAGATTTTTACTTGGAATGAAAGGTCAAATGTCAGAAGCTGAACTTTTTATACTTAAAGATCGATTACATGGAGGAGCATTAAATAAAGCACGCAGGGGGGCTTTGCAATGTCAACTCCCAATTGGTTTATGCTATAGCCCAGACGGAAGAACAATATTGGATGCTGACCTTGAGGTACAAGCAGCAGTTAAAAGGGTTTTTGATGTTTTTACTGATAAAGGTACTGCCTGTAAAGTAGTCAAATATTTTAATAAAAACAATCTTCTTTTTCCAGATCGAATTATGAAAGGAATTAATAAAGGCGGTATATTCTGGAGACCATTAACCAATAATCGAATATTACGAATACTCCGAAATCCCAGATACACAGGAACATATGTTTACGGAAGAACCAAAGCACAAAAAAACCCATTAACAGGCAAAGTCATTACCATAATTTTACCTCAAAAAGATTGGCTGGTGATTATACCCGAACATGGTCAGGGCTATATCAAATGGGAAGAATATGAAGCTAATATTAAACGGCTACGCGCAAATGCTGTAGCTTTTGGATTTGACAGACGTTCAGGACCACCAAGAGAGGGATCGGCTTTACTTCAGGGAATTGTAATGTGCGGAAAATGCGGACAGCGTATGACAGTAAGATACCATAAATATAAAAAAGAACTTATTGCTGAATATGCATGCCAAAGAGATGGTATTGAAAACGGGCACTCTATTTGTCAATTAATACATTGCGGAACTACTATAGACAATATTGTTAAAAATTTGGTAATTGAGAAATTAACTCCTGAAAGCATTGAGATTGCCCTAGAAGTATTTGAGGAAGTAAAAAAACAACAGGATAACATAAGAAAGGCTCATAAAATGAGAATAACAAAACTGGGATATGAAGCAGAAGTTGCTCAAAAGCAATATATATACGTAGATCCTGCAAATCGATTAGTTGCCGGAACACTTGAGAAAAATTGGAACGAAAAACTTTTTAATTTGCAGGTTGCACAAGATGAATACAATCGTATGTTCAAGAATAATGGATTAAAGATTGATCCTGATATTAAAGAACAGCTTTTAACTCTTATTAAATCTTTTCCGAAAATCTGGAATAATCCGAAGACACCAAATGCAGAAAAAAAACGTATTATTAGATTAATGATTAAGGATGTTACACTTATTAAAAATGAAAAAATTTCAATACAAATACGATGGAATGGAGGAACCACTACAACTATGGAAATACCATCTCCCTTACCGGCACCACTCGCTAGGCAAACACCAGAGAAATCTCTGATTCGTATTAGAGAATTACATATAGATCACACAACTGCTCAAGTGGTTGATTTATTAAATAGTGAAGGATACAAAACTGGAACAAAACAAGAATTTACAATTGGACGACTTACTCATATAATAAGAAAATATCAAATCAAAACTTATTATGCTCAGCAAAGAGAACAGGGAAAATTAACAGCTAAAGAAATTTCAAAAAAATTTGGAGTTAGTTCTCAAACTGTGATAAAATGGCATGGTGCTGGTTTGCTTAGAGCTATTATTGTAAATGAGAAAAAAGAATTACTATTTGATGACCCAGGAAATATAAATTTGATAAAAAAACAGGGAGAAAAATTGTCAATAAGAAAGGGCAAATTAAAGAAGTGTTATCGATTGAGTGCAAGAGGTGTAGTATGAAACCAATGCC
>JAOZTV010000069.1:7240-11953 GCA_029939015.1 Candidatus Aminicenantota bacterium | reverse complement strand
TTAATTATCTAAATATCTAAGTTCATCAATGTATAGCTTTAAATCACTTTCGCTATTCGATAATAATTCATTTGATATTTTAAAAGCCGGGTCTGATGTTTCCATTTTTTTTATTTGTTTACTCAACATTGATACTCTTGTTTTCAAATTTTCAATATTGGTTAAGCAATATTCTCTTAAAACCTTATCTGTTTCAATTTGAAAAGCCTCAATATCATTATCTGTAATTAAAATATTTTTATTCATTATTATCCTTGTTTAAGCCTTTTCTTCCTTATTTTCTTTTGGTAATAAATACCTATTATATAATAATAAGCCAATAATTCCAAGTACACCAATTCCACTGAAAATCAACCATAATAGCGAAGGATTATTCAAGTTTTCTACATAGTGGACATATAGTTTCGCACCGACAATACTTCCAATTGAAGCACCAAACACACCATAGAGAAAAATATAACCCATATATAAGGCTTTATTATCAGCTGGAGCAATCAAACCTATATAACTTATAAATTTTGGATGAGCAGTCATTTCTCCAATGGAAAAAAGGAAAATACCTATCATAAATACCCAGATATGAGTGGAAAGTGAAAGAATTCCCATACCAATAGTTGCTATTGTAATCCCTGTAACCATAGTTGGTAAGGCCTTCATATTTTTTACAATATTTGATATTACTAATTGAAGTAAAATTATTGTCCCTGCATTTATTACAGTAACGTGTTCAACATCAAAAAACCAGTTTATATTCCAACCAAATATATTTAGAAAACCATTAACTGCATTATTCAAGGCTGATGCATCAACATAAGCCTGAACGTACCAGAGGACAGAGTCAAACATCTGAAAATATAGAACCCAGAATATTGAATAAATTACTATCATTAATAAAAACTTTGAATGTAATACGAATTTTTTCTTATCTTCTGTATTTATTATAAAAAGTGAAAGTACAGATAAGGCAATTACCGATGAAATAATTCTTCCAAGAATTGAGATACCCGGCAGAAACCATAGAGTTATAATTATTGAAGGCACTATAAAATAGGAAATTTTTGAAAACAAATTATCAGATTTTTGTTCTATGCCTAAGGTTTCCTTTTTTTTGAAAAATACAAGAAATATCGTTGCGATTAATATTATTACTACAAAAAGGAGGAAAAACGGTCTATTATCAAGCTTTTTATATAGCTTTTCTATATCTTTTTCACTTATAGTTTTTAGCTGATGATACTCATGCAGAGATTTAATAAGAGTTTTTGCTGAGACAAGAGGTATATTTGCATTCAATATGATGTCAATCTTTAATTCATTTACATTAATCTTATAATTTTCATTCAAATTTTTATCAAGAGAAAGTTCAATTCTTAGTTTACCCAATGAATTCTGTATATATTTTGAAATTTTCTCCTTGTTTATAGTTGAAAAACCATTTATTTGTCTTAGTTCTTTGAGAAATTGTTCAGGATTTTTGATAATACTTTCTGGTTTATATACGGTTATCTGGTGGGTAGCTATTGACTTTTCAAGTTTTTCAATTTTATAAGGATTTTCTTTTAACATATTTCGTTTAACTTTAAAAAAGATATTTGTTCCTTCGCTATATATCCCTAAATTTGAATATATACCAATAGAATTTTGTTGGGTCAAATAACTATTTAAGGAAAATATAAAAACAATTATAAGTAGTAATATAATAAAATACTTGATTAAACCTTTTTTTAGTAGATTGACAATTAAGACGATAGGAGAATAAAGAATTTCAAATGAATTTGCTACAGTTTGAATAAGAGATGTTTGTTCTCTCTTATCAACCTTTTGTTTTAATTCAGGGTCTTTAAAAAATAATAAGGTTGGAATTATCATTGTAGCTGTACATATACCTGCAGCAATTATTACATAAGATGGATTAATGTTTTTGAGATAGGGAACGAGGAAGAGAGGGAAAAGAAAGGCTCCTAAATTTATTGCCCAATAATAAATACCAAAGGCTTGAGTACTATTGGTTTCGTCGGTAACACTTGCGATAGTTCCCGATATTATAGGTTTAAATATACCAGCCCCTACTCCCATTATTACAAGGGATATAAAAACCAGCGAATAAGAGGTCATTTGACTTGTTAAAAAATATCCTCCACCAAGTAATGAAAAGGCAATAAGTAACATCTTTCTATATCCAAATCTATCTGCAATTGCCCCGGATAAAATTGGAAGAAAATAAAGCAAGGGTTGAATAACGCCCTTGATTTCACCAATATTTTCTTTTGGAATATTTAAAGTATCTGAAAAATAAACTGAAATAAAACTCATCATGCCATAATATGAGCCTCTTTCAAAAAATTCAAATATAATTACAAGCCAGAATTGTGGACTATATTTTTTAAAAACAGATATATTATTTTCATTTTTCATCATTACCTTCCCTTATACCTAAATTATTAACAATTTAATAAAGATAATATCAATTATTTTGAATAAATGCAAAAAATATGAGGATATTCTTTAATTATACTTGAAAAAAAAACAAAAATTGTTTAATATAGACAGTATCAGGAGAGGTTTATTTACATCCTGACTTGGAGAAGCTAATGAATATAGACGATTTATTGAAAATAGCAGTAGAGAGAGGCGCTTCAGACCTGCATTTAAAAGTTGGAAACCATCCGGTTTTAAGAATTGACGGAAACCTGAATCCTCTTGTTGAACTAAAAAGATTAATGCAGGAAGACACAATCGCAATGGCCTTTTCTATGATGAATTCATATCAAAAAGATAAATTTAAAGTTGAGCATGAAATAGATATGTCATATAGTGTACCTGGTCTGGGAAGATTCAGATGTAATGTTTTTAGACAGAGAAGTGCTGTTGGAATTGTTATGAGGGTAATTCCAACACAGGTAAAACCTATTGTAGATTTGAACTTGCCCCAGGTTTTAGAAAAAATAGCCGATGAGAGAAGAGGTCTGGTTCTTGTTACAGGTACAACCGGCAGTGGTAAATCGACAACTCTTGCAGCAATGATAGACCATATCAACTCTTATAGGGTTGACCATATATTAACTATTGAGGACCCGATAGAATATCTACACAGGGATAAAAAAAGTATAGTTAATCAAAGAGAGATAGGCTCAGATACAAATAATTTCTCAACTGCCTTAAGAAGTTCTTTAAGAGAAGACCCTGATGTCATACTGGTTGGAGAAATGAGAGATCTTGAAACAATTGAAACGGCCTTGCTTGCAGCAGAAACCGGACATATGGTTTTATCAACCCTGCATACCTTGGATGCACCTGAAACTATTAGCAGGATTATCTCAATGTTCCCTCCTCATCACCAGAAACAAATAAGAATTCAATTAGCCTCTGTTTTAAAGGCTATCATTTCACAGAGACTTGTACCAAGAGCTGATGGAAAGGGAAGGGTTCCTGCTATTGAGATTCTTATATCAACGACATATATTCAGGAATGTATTGTAGAGCCTGAAAAGACAAAACTTATTAACGATGCAATTAAAGAAGGTGTATCGCAATATGGTATGCAGACCTTTGATCAATCTCTGCATTCATTATTTGATAAAGGGCTTATAACCTATGATGAAGCATTAAAATGGACATCAAATCCTGATGAGTTTAAGCTTAGGAAAATTGGAATTCAATCTACAAAAGAAATGGCAATGCAGGAAATGGAAAGCAGTATGTCTGAAGTTAAGAGTGAAGAAACTCCAGGGCTTGACGATTCTTTTGGGCTTGGTGGAGATGAACATCATATTCTTGACCTTAGTGATTTTGATGAAGGAGAGAATAAAGAGTAATTATGAAACATATTGAAATCAGGAAAACATTTAATTCATATTTCAAGAACAAAGAACATCATCCGGTACTATCAGCTCCATTGGTTCCTGCAAAAGACCCTACTCTGCTATTTACAAATGCAGGTATGAATCAATTTAAACAGGTTTTTATTGGAGAGGAAAAAAGGAAATATAATAAGGCTGTATCGATACAGAAATGCATGAGAGTGTCTGGTAAACATAATGACTTTAATGAGGTGGGTAAAACTGAATTTCATCATACATTTTTTGAAATGCTTGGTAATTTTTCATTTGGAGAATATTTCAAAGAAAAAGCAATAGAATATGCATGGGATTTGCTTATAAATCACTTCCATTTTAAGCCTGAAGACCTCTGGATTACCATATATAAAGATGATGACGAAGCATTTGATATCTGGAAAGATAAGATGGGTATTCCTGCAGATAAAATTGTAAGACTGGGTGAAAAAGATAATTTTTGGCAAATGGGAGAAACCGGTCCCTGTGGACCTTGCTCAGAAATTCATTTTGACAAAGGCGAATCATTCGGCATCCCTGATTTTGAGACAAATGAGAGTCGTTTTGTTGAAATATGGAACCTTGTCTTTATGCAATATTTAAAAGATAGTTCTGGAAAATTAAATCCGCTACCTGCACCTTCAATTGACACAGGAATGGGTATGGAGCGTTTGACAGCATTAATACAAAAACAGGACAGTAATTATAAAACAGATTTGTTTATGCCAATAATAGATTTTACAAAAGACTTATCGGGTCAGGATTTGAATGCAAAAAACTACGAGATAAGTCTAAAAGTAATTGCCGACCATATCAGAGCTTTGACCTTTCTTATTTCAGACGGAGTAATTCCATCTAATGACGGCAGAGGTTATGTATT
>JAOZTV010000069.1:4056-7140 GCA_029939015.1 Candidatus Aminicenantota bacterium | reverse complement strand
TTTGGTTTCCCAATAGATTTTGCAATGGATCTGGCTATCGAAAAAGACATCAAGATTGACATGCTTGAGTATAAAAGTGAATTAGAAGACCAGAAAAACAGGTCAAGACAGAGTCTATTGGACAAAAAAAAAGGTGTAAAACAACTTGAAGACATAAATACATATAAAACAGAGTTTATTGGTTATGATAATATTGAGAATGAATCAACAATAATTGGATTATATAAAAAAAATGAAGATGATTTTCAAAAAACAGATGAAATACGTTTTAAAAACCCTAAAGACGAGTTCATTATTGCTTTAGACAAAACTCCCTTTTATGCCGAATCAGGTGGACAAAGAGGAGATTTAGGTACAGGTGAGAACGAGAACACTTTTTTTTCAATAATAAACACAGAGAAGGCAGGAATTAATGCGTTTGTACATTACATAAAACTTGAACAGGGCTCAATGAAAATAGGAGATAGGGTCTTTATAAAAATTGACAAGAAAATCAGAAAAAATATTTCAATTCATCATACCTCAACCCATTTACTTCATTCAGCGCTCAGAGAGACATTAGGTCTTCATGTAAAACAAAGTGGGTCATTGGTTGAGCAGGATAGGTTGAGATTTGACTTTACACATTATAAAGCCTTATCAAACAAAGAAATATATGATATTGAAAATTTAATTAATAGAAAAATTAGAGAAAACTTACAAATTAAGACAGAGATTATTGCTTATGAAGATGCTATTCAAAAAGGGGCCATAGCAATATTTGATGAAAAATATACAGATAGTGTTCGTTTAGTATCAATTGAAGGCTTTTCAAAAGAGCTATGTGGAGGTACTCATTTAGACAGGACTGGAGAAATTGGATTATTTAAAATTATCAGTGAGTCATCCATCTCATCAGGAATCAGAAGAATTGAAGCTATGGGTGGCGAGAAAGCATTTGCCTATATTCAAGACGGATTGTCAATACTAAATAATATTCAATCTCATTTTGGACAAAAAAAGGAATCTCTTTTAGATTTTTTTAAAGGTATAAACGAAAAACTAAAATTACAAAAAAAAGACCAAAAAGCAGACACAGCCATTATTGACATCAAAGATTTATTAAATAATATTGTAAATAATAATAGTATAATGTTTTCAGTTGAATTTATGGAAGATATTGAAAGAAAACAATTAAGTGCCATAGCAGATAAATTATCAACTGATATCAAGGGAGTTGCAATCCTTTTTTCAAATGCTGGCAAAAAGTCAATGGTTATTGTTTCTGTCTTTAAAGATATTACAGACAAATGGCAGGCAGGAACAATAGTAAATAAAATCGCACCATTATTTAATGGAAAGGGTGGTGGTAGAAAAGATTTCGCACAGGCAGGCGGTGACCTTATAGATGACTTTGCAGTTTTAAGGAAAAAAGTATTTGAGGTTTTAAAATAGGAAATGAAATTTCACAAGTTTTTATTTATCATATCATTTCTTCTAATGTTTCTCTCAACAACTATTGATGCTGGAATAATCATAAAACAGAATAAAGATGGACATATTTCAATAACAAATCGTAACACTGGTTTTGTTTCAAAAAGTATTAATAGAGGTAAGGCTTCTTCTGGGATTACCATTCCAATATATATTTATTCCAGAATAAAACATTATGCAAAAAAACATGGTGTAAAAAAAGAATTGGTACTTGCTATAGCTAGGGCTGAATCCGGCTATAATCAATTTGCAAAGTCACATAAGGGTGCTGTTGGTATTATGCAGCTGATGCCTGATACAGCATTACAATATGGAGTTGTTAATCGATATAACCCGGATGATAATATTGAAGCTGGCATTAAACATTTGAAATATTTATATAAAAGATATAATAAAGACTTAGTACTAACTCTTGCAGCATATAATGCAGGAGAATCTGCTGTGAAAAAATATAATGGAGTACCGCCATATAAAGAAACAAAAAATTATATAAAAAAAATATATAGATTTATGAATAAACCATTAATTGGATATAGTAATCTTTCAAATTCATATAGTAAACTTTATAGATATAGGACAAAAGGCGGTAAAATAATAATAACAGACAGGTATCCAACAAAGGTAAATAAAAAAAACATTACAGTAATTGGGAAGCTATAGTTTTATTCTTAAATTAAAACTGACATCCGGACTTGTATCAAAGGGTGCAAAATCTTCAAGAAATAATAACTCAATATTATCGTTAATTTTGTATCCTAACTGAATTTGGTAGGCATTCCTACCTGATTCACTCTCAATAAGAGGTGAAGTTTTGATAATAAAGCCTGTAAGAAATCGTTTATAACTTATTCTAATCTCTGAAAAATAAATTTTGTCGTTCAATTCAACATTTGCAAACCATTCTGGTTCTTTAAACCATGAAATATAATTTGAAAAATCAATTTTCAAATTATCAGACTGATAAGAGCAAATAAGACCAGCTGTCAGAAACAACTTATCGGAAGATAAACCAGGCTTTGATTTTAATGGAATTCCAAGCCCAAGCCTCGTTTTTATACTAAAATTATTATCAGAATAAATTCTTGCTAATAAAGAAATTACTACTGGAGACATAGTTCCTGTATTTTTTTCATAGGCAAAATAATCATTATTGAAATAATTCACTATATCTCTTGGGTAATCAGGCCTGTATGCTTCGGGAAGTCCAAAAAAACTATGAAAATTTTCAATAAATCCATCCATTGCCCCACCCGAAATTGCCCCATATCTAAAAAACAATTCTGCTGTAATATTTGCGAAAACCCCATACCTAAGCCCAAGGGTAAAACTTGTTAATTCAAAATCACTCATTATATTATCGTCCTTATTAAATGTGAAAATATTTGAATGGTAAATATCAAAGCCCATACCAAATTCATTCTTTTCTAAAACATTGTTTTCAGAATAGGGAAAATAAGTAAAAGATTGTACAAGTGGAAACTCAATATCTTTTGATATGAGCATACCCTGTAACGTAATTAAGATAAACATTGTACAAAAGAAAAACATAAAAAATTTTTTAACTAGTAATTTCATCAATAATTATACCATTAAATTTAGAAAAGGAAAAAA
>JAOZTV010000069.1:2862-3956 GCA_029939015.1 Candidatus Aminicenantota bacterium | reverse complement strand
TAACAGTCTATGAAAAAGATACTTCTTTTTTATATCTTAGTAGAATACTTGATGTAAATTTTAAAGATAAGTTTATTATTATTGATGAGGCATCTATTGAAACGCCAAATGCAAAACCCATATCAAAAGGAGAAGACTTTGAAGTGTTTTTTGAATTTAAAGGATTTAGGTACCTTTTTAATTCAGAAGTTATTGAACATACAAAGTTCAAAATAAATAACCGTGGTATATACGCACTTAAAATCACTCTTCCATCTGAACTCAAGGATGGAGAAAGAAGAGAATATTTTAGGGTTGGGCTTCCAATGAAACCTCAGGTTATTGTGAAATTTAATATTACAAAAAGAGAAGACAAACTTCCAATAATGTCGTCAGTGCTTGATCACCAACCTGAAGTTTTTGAAGGAATAATGATTGATGTTTCTGGCGGAGGTTTTGCAATAAAGGCAGTAGAAGGCAGTAAAATGTTAGAAAGAAACCTTGGAAGAGGTGATATGATAAATGCGAAATTTATGTTAAAAAAAGGCTATGACGAAATGGAAATATATTCAGTATTAAGAAATAAACATAAGTATGAGGGGACAGAAATCTTAATCTGGGGATTTACATTTATTACAGGCAATAAGAATAAACTTTTAAAAAAACACATCAATAAAATAATGAGATATGTAACAGAACGTCAAAGAGAATTAATGTCATTATCATGAGAGTAAGATTTGCTCCATCTCCAACAGGATATTTACATATTGGAGGTGCAAGAACTGCTCTTCTAAATTATTTATTTACAAAACAAAACAAGGGCTCTTTTATCTTAAGAATAGAGGACACAGACTTAAAGAGGTCTTCAAAAGAAATGACCAAAGAAATTATAGGTGGTTTAAAATGGCTCGGTATAAACTGGGACGAGGGACCTTATTTCCAATCTGATAATTTTGAAAAGTACAGAGAATATGCAGAAATTTTATTAAAAAAGAAGCTTGCCTATCGATGTTTTTGTTCCTCAGATGAAATTGAAGAAAGAAAAAAAACTAATAATTTATACAAATATGACAGAAAATGCCTGAGCTTAACTGATACAGAGATAGAAAAAAATA
>JAOZTV010000069.1:0-2762 GCA_029939015.1 Candidatus Aminicenantota bacterium | reverse complement strand
AAACAAATTCTTCTATATAGAGCATTAGAATTTAAAATCCCAAAATTTTTTCATCTTCCATTAATATTAGGAAAGGATAAAAAAAAATTAAGTAAAAGACATGGAGAAACTTCAATATTAGAATTTAAGAAGAGAGGTTATCTTTCAGAGGCAATGCTTACATATCTTGCACAACTTTCATGGAATCCGGGAGATTATAAAAAAGTTTTTTTGATGACTGAATTAATAGAAAGAATTGATTTCTCTAAATTATCAAAAAACAATCCGGAATTTGATTATGATAAATTAATGTTTCTCAATTCAAAGGCAATTCAGGCTAAACCTGCATCTGATATACATACACTTTTAATTATGGATGAAAATTTCAATAAAAATTATAAGGGACTTGATAGAAATAAAAAAGAAAAATTTATTGAACTTATTAAACCAAGAATGAAGTCAATTCTTGATTTTAAGGCAAAATTTGCCATTTATTTTAATTCAAACTGCTCTTATAAAGAGGAAGATATAAAAAAAGTTCTATCTTCTAAAAACATATATAATGGAATGGATTTGCTCATAAAAAGGTTGAATATACTTGATACATTTGACAAAGAAAACACAGAAATTCTTTTAAGAGAGGCCGCAAAGGATATGGAATTGAAAGCTGCTGACCTCATTCATCCATGCAGACTTGCAATAACTACAGAAACAGTCAGCCCGGGTATTTTTGAAGTTATTGAATTTTTCGGGAAAGCAGAAACAATAAAGCGTTTGAATAATTTTCTTGCCCAGGTAAAAACCAATGTTCTTTCCAATTAAAGACTATAACCCTACAAAAAAACCTGCAATAATTACAATATTGTTTATTCTAATAAATATAATAGTGTTTTTGTTCCAGTCTTATTCAATACCACCGGAGGTAGAAGCAAGGTTTGATGGCAAATTAAAACCCCTGAGATATCATATCTTAAAATCTGCATTAGTTCCCAAAGAAATTACACATTTAAAGAAATATGATCTTAAGGACAACTATGGAAGAGTTGCTTTAAAAAGAGAAATTCCAATATTAGCAACTCTTTTGTCATCTATGTTTATGCATGGTTCGTTTATGCATTTATTTGGCAATATGATATTTCTATGGATATTTGGAAATAATATTGAAGATTATCTGGGGATATTTAAGTTTATATTATTTTATTTAATTGTTGGAGTGCTTGCAGGATTAACCCATATAATATTTAACTGGAATTCCATGGTTCCGGTAATTGGGGCAAGTGGAGCTGTATCAGGCGTAATGGGTGCATATCTAGTACTTTACCCAAAGGCAAAGGTAAAAACACTTGTTTTTATATTGATTTTCATCACATTCCTTGATATACCTGCATCGGTATTTTTGATTATATGGTTTGTATTTCAATTTACATACAGTTCCGGAGATGGCGTTGCATTTCTTGCACATATCGGAGGATTTTTAGCCGGTTTAATTCTAATATATAAGTGGAAAAAAATTAATAAAAACAAAAACATAATAGAATTTATACAATAAATTTAAGGAGAAAATTAAAATGAAAAAAGAAATTTCAACAGTAAATGCACCAGCAGCAATTGGTCCTTATTCACAGGGCATAAGAAATGGAAATATGATTTTTCTTTCAGGACAACTGGGTATTGATCCTGAAAAAAAAAAATTAGTGTCAGGCGGAGTTGAAGCTGAAGCACATCAAGTCTTTAAAAACATTAAAGCTGTTTTAAGCGAAGAGGATGCAAACCTTGATGATATAGTTAAAGTTACTGTTCTTTTAAAAGATATGGCAGACTTCAAAACTGTAAATGAAGTTTATTCACAATACTTTAATAAACCCTATCCAGCAAGATCCGCCTTTGCAGTTAAAGAATTACCTCTTTCAGTTTCAATAGAAATTGAAGTAATTGCAATGAAATAATTGATTAAGGTCAACAAATTATTTATTGGAATAAAAAAGAAAAAAGAAATTATTCCTCTTCTTAATAATATTAATTTAGATATTCCAAAGGGGAGGGTTTCAATACTTACAGGAGAATCCGGAGTAGGCAAAACAGTTTTTGCAAAAACTATTTCCGGGCTCCTGCCAGAGAACCTTATAATAACCAAGGGTTTATTTTATATAGATAATGAAGAGGTAGAGTATAGTGATATTAAAAAACTCACAGGAAAAGGAGTGTTTTATTCTCCTCAAAATGCAAAAGCTTCACTTAATCCAGTATTAAAAATAAAAACACAGTTTAGTGATATAAAAAACATAAAATATAAAGAAGTAATTGAATTAATGAATGAAATGGGATTTGATAATCCCGAAAGAATATTGAATTCATATTCCTTTGAATTAAGTGAAGGAGAATGTCAAAGAATAATTATAATAATGGGTATTTTGCTAAAACCAGAATTATTTATTCTTGATGAACCAACAACAGCCCTGGATATTAATACCCAGGAAACGATAATAGATTATATATACAATATAAATCAAAAACACAAAATCACAATTCTACTAATCACTCATAATATAAGTCTATTAAACAATCAAAACCACGCTCAGCCTGTTCATCTTTGTATTTAATCTAAATAAAATTCTTTCTGAATTCCTTCTTAAAATTCTTCCTGGACTGACACCAAAAAAAGGATAAAAAAACTATGAAAATTCTATACAGGAAATGCTGAATATTTACAAAGCAGAGGAGAGAAAATAAATATAGAAAAATTTTATTATCGGAAATATATAAAACAAATTTAACAGGTTCAG
>JAOZTV010000068.1 GCA_029939015.1 Candidatus Aminicenantota bacterium | reverse complement strand
GCCAGGATGGATATAAGATTCTTTGTCCAACAGTTACGCCAGACGGAAAGTATATCTCTATAAACAAGTAATTATCAATTCACTTTTTTATATTAAAAGAGCAATAATCTACAATACTTGTCATTTTTTTTTTAGTACTATTTCAACATGGAGATTTTTTACAGAATAAGGAGACATAAAATGAAAAAAATGGATAGAAAATCAAAGAAACTTTTCAAAGTAATATTGATGAGCTTCTTAATACCCTTCATACTATTTAATTTCCTCATTGCAGAGGAACTTTTCATCACAAATGGACAAAATATAACCACCTCCAATAGCTGGGTTGTTAGTCTGGCAGATTTTAATGGAGATGGTAAACTTGATGCTTATTTTGAAGGCAAAATATGGTTAAACAAGGGCAAGGGCAATTTTGTCAAAACCAATCGTAATTTTGGATCGGGGATTTTTGTCAATTTTGCAGATATAAATGGTGATGGCTTAATTGATGGGGTCAGCCAGGATAAATTGTATCTAGATGATGGAAACCACAATTACAGTATCAGTCGTCCACTTTCTAGTGATATTGTGATGCATTCTGCAGTACTGGCCGATCTGGATAATGATGGTGACATCGATATAATCAGTTGTTCAACAACCGAGGACAGGATCCTCTTGAACAATGGAAAAGGTCACTTTACAAATACTGGTATAAAATTGGGAGGCTGGGCGCAGGCGAATTATGCTTTTGGTGATATTAACGGTGATGGTTTTATGGATATTTATGTGGCGATTCCTCACACACCGCCTCCTAAAATGGTGCATACCCCAAACAAAATATGGCTCAGTGATGGAAAAAAGGGTTTTATTGAGAGAGATCATGATATTCCAAAGGCGATGAGTAGAAGTGCAATTTTATCTGATTTTGACAAGGATGGAGACCTTGACTTGTTTATTGCCAGCAATGGCGATACTGGAAATTTAATATTTTTTAATGATGGTAAAGGAAATTTCACCAACAATGGTCAAAAACTGGGAAATAATTCCAATTCAGCAAAAACTGCTGATTTCGATAATGATGGAGATTCTGATTTGTTTATTTGTCACGGGCAAGTTCCTCTTGGTAATGGCGCCTCCAATATGATTTGGTTAAATGATGGGAAAGGACATTTTACAGATAGCCAGTTGCGATTGGGGCATTCAAACTCTGCGGCAGTTGCGTTGGGTGATATCAATCAGGATGGTAAAACTGATGCTGTAGTGGTTAATACAAAGTTAGACAAAAAAAACAATTATAAAGCTGTTCCATGTCCATTGGAAATATGGTTAAATAAACCCTCAGATGCTGCAGATGGCAAGGTTGTATTCACTAATTTGACCGGACCCTATCTTGGGCAAACTCCACCCGATGATGTGCCAGTCATTTTTGCTCCCTCATTGCAGAGGAGATTTTCATCCCAAATGGGCAAAAGATAATCACTTAAAGAAGGAAAAACTTACAAACTATTAAAGGAGGAATTATGAAAAGTTTAAATTTTACAATCATTTGTTTTTGCATACTACTTTGCACTTCTCTGATATATGGAATTGATTTGAAACCAAAAATCGATAAAATTGCTAAACCGCTGATTAAAGATAAAATCATTGTTGGAATGATTATCGGCATTGTGAAGGATGGTAAAAAACAGATTTTTTCGTATGGCGAAATAAAAAAAGGATCCGGTATATCTCCTGACGGAGACACTGTATATGAGATTGGCTCAATTTCCAAGGTTTTTACGGGCATACTGTTAGCAGATTCGATACAAAAAAATCTTGTTAAGCTGGATGACCCGATACAAAAACATCTACCGCCTACTATAAAAGTTCCGATACATAGCAAGCAACCAATTTTATTAGTACATTTAGCAACCCACAGGTCCGGATTAACCAGAATGCCAAGTAATTTTTATCCTTCAAATCCCATGAATCCATATGCAGATTATACAGTCAAGAACATGTATGATTTTCTTAATGGGCATAAGTTAAGGCGTGAACCGGGAATATTTGAGTATTCTAATTATGGTATGGGACTACTGGGTCATATATTGGCTTTAAAACAGAAAACAAGCTACGAACAAATACTCATTAAGGACATTTGTAATCCGCTCAACATGAATGATACACGGATAAAGCTAAGTAAAAAGATGAAAAAAAACCTGGCGACTCCATATAATAAGGTACAGTTTCAAATGCAAAACTGGGATCTCCCCACCCTGGCAGGTGCAGGAGGTATCCGTTCCACCTGTAATGACATGATTAAATTTATTGAAGCAAACTTAAAAAAAGGTGATGACCAGATTTCGAAATCACTATCTATTGCACGTCAAAAACAGCAAAACCTGAAAAACAATCCTGCAATGGGATTGAATTGGTTTATCGCTAGAGATGGCATTACGCGACTGCATGGTGGTATGACCGGTGGATATTGTAGTTACATGGCAGTTGCACCCAGTTTAAATGCCGGAGTGATTGTGCTTGCAAACACAGCACACCAGAGAATAAACGGGGTAGCTGAGCAAATCAAACGTATTGCCCTGGGGACACAACAAAAAGAAATTTATATAAACCCGGCCATACTACGCAAATATATTGGGAGATATGCAATAACACCGGATATTATATTGTCAATTACGATTGAGAATAATAAACTTATGATTCAGACAACCGGTCAGGGAAAAGGACCAATTTTTGCGATGTCTAAAACCGAATTCTTTCTAAAAGTTGTTGATGCCCAGGTGACATTTATTGTAGAAAAAGATGGCAGTGTAAAAAAACTGATTCTCCATCAGCATGGACAGGACATGGAAGGAAAAAGAATAAAATAAAACTTAGTAGAATTCATTATAAATGAAGAGAGGTTTTTCGGTTGTATATTGAAATTGGTGCTGGGTGATGCCATGGGTGCCACCAATAGGTTTAATAATATTGTCGGTATTACTCTCGGTCAATACATCTATAAACGAGTAATTATCAATTCACTTTTTTGTATTAAAAGAGCAATAATCTGCAATACTTATCAACTTTTTTTCTATACTATTCAACATGGAAATTTTTTACATAATAAGGAGACGTAAAATGAAAAAGATGAACAACTGGAATTATACAAACAAGGGCTTAAAAAGGCTAAGGCAGGAGAAAAGTAATGCCCTAGCCCCTTATGTTATTGATAGTATTAAATAAGTATGTTTTTTAAAATGATTAATTTCATCGAATGTATTTACGCTTTATCGAAAAAAATGTTCATTTACGAATTAAATTTGATATAGTCAATTTGGAGGATCTATATGAAAATAAAAATAAATTTATTCACACTGTTTACAATACTAATGTTTATATCTGTTTCGAATGTTCAACTTAATTCTAAAGACAGCAAGGTTGTATTCACTGATCTATATGGAGATTATCTTGGACAAACACCTCCCGGAGATACGCCGGTTGTCTTTGCCCCGGGTTTTATTTCAAGAAAAAGCCTTGAGCATGGTCCTGCAATTTTTTCAGCTGATGGCAACGAAGTTTACTGGTGTTCCCGCAAATCAGCTAGAGAATGGCAAAAAACAAATTTATGGTTTATGAAAAGGATAAAAAATCGTTGGACTAAGCCTGAAAAGTTAGCCCCTTTTGGAGTCGATGTGGCCTGGATGGATCCATTTTTATCAATGGATGGGAAGCGGCTTTATTTCTCAGCTGATTCTAATACAATAAAAGAAAAAGGCATGAGTCAGGACGAAAACAGAGATATTTGGTTTATTGAGAAACAAAATAAGGGATGGAGCAAACCTCAAAAAATAAGTACGGTTATTGATACGGTTCATGGTCAGTCTCAACCAACATTGACCCGTGACGGATCAGTGTATTTTTTAGAATATAAGGGAAGTGGGAAAGAGTGGAGATGTGACATATTAAAATCGAAGTTAAAAAATGGGAAATATCTCCAGCCAGTGGCTTTACCAGAAAATATAAACTTACCCAAAAAAAAAGCATCACAGGATTGGACACCTTTCATCGCCCCGGATGACAGTTATTTGATTTTTTCTTCATCCAGACAACGTAAATATGGAGATCTATATATCAGTTTTCATGATATCCCTAATGATACATGGTCCGAACCGGTTGGTATGGGAGAGTCTATAAATACAAAGACCCAGGAATCTTATCCAACCCTTAGTCCGGATGGAAAATATCTGTTTTTTACCCGTTATAATTATAATAACAAAAGTATGGATGTATATTGGGTAAGTGCAGGAATAATAGAAAAACTTAAAACAAAAATTCAATAAAAAAAGGAGAGCCTTATGAAAAAAACAACACTAATTATAGTATTCTTTATGATCACATCAGTTCTATTTTCTCAGACAATTGTCTGGAAAAAACTTGCATCCCTTCCAAAAACATCTTCAGGTGGAGGTGCTGCAGTACTTGATAATAAAATATATTTTGTGCCCGGTAGCCATGCCCCTCGATCAATAACATCTGATTTTTATATGTATGACATTTCAGCAGATAAATGGGTGAAATTGGCAAATATGCCGGAAGCAAGAGGAAATCTAGCTGTAGCAGCAGCATCCGGGAAAATATACGCAATCGGTGGCGGATTTAATGCTACGAATTTTGAGTACACTCCTGAGACGGATTCGTGGAAAACAGTTAACTCAATGCCAACTGCAAGGCAGCATATTGAAAGTGCTGTTGTAAATAATAAGATTCATATTATTGGCGGTATCACATCATTTAAAACCATTACAAAAAAGCATGAAGTGTATGATATAAAAACTGATACCTGGTCTGAAAAAACATCAATACCGTCGTTAAGAAACAATCCTGCAGTTGCAACAATTGGTTCGCTAATTTATGCTATTGGTGGCGCTGGCTCTGAAAAAAGTATTTGGAAAACGATTAATACGGTTGAATGTTATAATACAAAAACGGATAAATGGACTACCAAATCTGATTTGCCTTTTGTACTGTTTAAACCCGGTGTGGTTGTAGTAAACAATAAAATAGTTGCGTTAGGTGGTCAAAACCAAAAAGGTAACTCATTATCATCCACTTTAATTTACAATGTCAAAAGTGATATCTGGGCAAAAACGACGCCAATGCCTAAGATTAATTGTTTTGCAGGCTATGCTTCTGTTGGTAACAAAATTTATGTAATTGGGGGGACAACAAGTGCTCCAAACTGGACTTATTATTCAGATGTATATGAAGGTACCCTAATGGATTCCTCAATCACTTCAGTTAATCCCACAAAGAAGAAATGATGAAAAACAATTATTTAAAGCTATTTGTGGCTCTATTATTGTGGGTTTGTCTAACCGGAATACAGGCACAAACCACAAAAGAGTTGCCTGATAATAAGAAGGTAAAAGTAACCTATGTCGGCAATGCAGGATTTTTGATCAATATCGGAGATAAAAAAATCCTTATTGATGCTTTATTCAAAGGTTTTAAAGGAAATTACAATTTACCGCAAAAAATTCAGGATAAGCTTACATTAGCTCAAGCTCCTTTTGATAATGTGGATTTAATATTAGTTACTCATGCTCATGCTGATCATGTTAATTCAGATATGGTGCGACAACATTTGAAAAATAATCCAAAAGCAATTTTTGCATCTACACAACAAATGGTTAATATACTAAATGGATTTAAGGATCGTTGTATTCCCTTTAACCCCACGAAAGAAAAATCAGAAAGCAAAGTAATAAATGGCATCAGTATAGAAACCTTTTATCTTCCTCACGGACCAAATTCAAAAACAATAAATATAGGTTTTCTGGTTTCTGTAAATGGAGTCACTTTTTTTCAAACAGGTGATGCAGATTTTGAACAGTTTACATTTGAAAAATTCCGAGCCCTACAGCTGCCCGAAAAAAAAATTGATCTTTTATTCATTCAACATTATTATCTCAGAGGGGGTTCTTTAGGTAAAAAGTTTATTAATGAAGGCATAGGCGGAAATTATATCATTCCAATTCATTATCATTTCACGAATCCTTCATTTGACAGAGCTATTGTATTAGAGAATTACCCGGAGTCCATAATCTTTAAAAAAGAGTTAGAGTCCTGGTGCATACCTGATAAAAAAGGTAAATTTCCTATTTTAAAAGGAGATTACCTCGGTCGGCCTTTACCAGGCGACACACCTGTGGTTTTTGCCCCTGGGATAGTTAGCACCCATCATCTCGAACATAGTGCCCCTAGATTTTCCCCCGATGGCACTGAGGTTTTCTGGGAGCGGGTTCGCCGTCCTATAATTAAAGGTGTCAATGGAAAAATGATTATGACTATGCAACGCTCAGGTAACCGCTGGTCCAGACCGACCATTACTAAAGATTTCCCGGTTTTTTTCACAAATGGGAAACGATTCTATTTTTCACCCTTGCCGAAACCAACAAAAAAAACAATAAATACTGCGAGGCAGAACAATTCAAAAAACCAAAAAAATACCATCCACCTCCTGGCTCAATACCCGGAATTAAAATATACCAGAGGTTTATCGGTCGCAGACAATCGCAATATATACTTCATGTCGCATTTAGAAGGACCGCTTAATGGTATCGGCATCTACCGGGCCGAATATATTAATGGAGAATATACAAAACCCAAACCCCTTCCTCGTAGTATCAACAAAAAAGGTTTTCTCAACTGGACACCGTTTATTGCACCTGATGAGAGTTATCTTATATTTTCCTCCAATTGTCAGGGAGAAGGAAAGGACTGGGGTGATCTGTATATTAGTTTTCGTCTTGCTGACAAAACCTGGACAAATCCGGTTAATTTAGGAAAGCCGGTCAACTCTCCAGGGCAAGAGCGTTTTCCAATGGTTTCACAGGATGGTAAATACCTCTTTTTCACAAGACCGACAGCCAAAAATCATCAAGATGTTTTTTGGGTAAGTGCAAAGGTCATTGATAAATTAAGAAATAAAAATAAATTTAAAAAAAATAAGTCAGATAAATTGACTAAAGGAGATCTATTATGAGTAAATATCTATTAATTATTATTTTTATCGTATCCATGAATTCTACAGTTTTAGCAGAAAAAGTTTTGCCCTGGAATGAGTTTGACAAGAAGCTTGATCAACTCATTGAGTCAGAGAAAAATACCGAGGCTATAACCTTACTAAAAGAGAGCTTTAAAAATTACCCTGAAAAAGAGTTTGTGATATATCAAAACATAAGCATTCTATACAATCGACTTGGAAAAATCCGTAACTCTATTGACATTATGTCTGAAGCGAATAATAAAGGGTATTATTTCTGGTTCATGCCAAGACAGAGTCGTTATAATAATTTCAGAAGAGAAAAGTGGTTTAAAAAAGCCTTGAGTGTAAATAATGCACTGAGGGATAAAGCCCAGAAACTAGCAAAGTCAACCTATAAGGTAGTACTTCCAAAAAACTATGATGTAAAGAAAAAATATCCATTAATATTGATTATGCATGGTGGTAATCAGAGTATAGAAAAGTCTCAAAAAAGATGGAAATCTGATGAACTCTATACAGGCAAGATTGTTGCCTTTGTACAATCAGGATGGACGGTTGCGACCAATAGCTATAGATGGAATTTGTCTGGGAAAGATCTATTTCATGGCGGAACAGCCATTGATGAAGTAAAGGAATTATTCAAAAAAATTATGGCAAAATATCAGGCAAATATAGATAAAGTTGTATTGGTGGGATTTTCACAGGGGGCAGCACTTGCAATGAATATGGCGATCTATAAGGACATAAACTGTATCGGCGTTTTGGCTGGCTGTCCCTTTAATGATGACATTGATAAAGCACATGCCTTGGATTTAAAAAAGCGGGATGTTCGTTTTTTTGTATTTACAGGAGACAAAGATAGGCAATTTAATAAAACTGTAAAAAACATGGATATATTAAAAAAATCAGGCATAAAGACTGTACTGAAAATTAATAAAGGTATGGGACATCAATTTTCTCCTGATATAGAAGTTGATATAAAAAAAGCACTTAAGCTAATACTTGAAAAATAAATAAAGGCAATAGTCTTTTATATAAAGGATATCAAAGATTTCAACTTTGAAACTTTTGGATATACCAAATCAAGCAAAAGGAGGCAATATGAATAATTTATTTAGGTTTACAATCTTTGGAATGATTTTAATATGTTATACAGGCACATTATATCTCTCAGCTGATACAATCTTAAATAATGTTAATGCGAATAATATGGGATTATTAAAAAAATGTGCTAACAGTATTCAAAAAAGCTTCTATTATAAACCCTATGTATTAGAGATAAAGAAAAAAAGGGGTGGACTGCTTTATTACGGAAGTTTTCATAATGTAGATCCAGAACATCCACAGTTTAAAGATATTGAAGGTAAATGGAATAAGTTTAAACCTGAAATTGTTTATAGTGAAGGTAGTCTATGGCCTCTTGAAAGATCAAAAAAAAAGGCCATAGAAAAACATGGAGAACAGGGATTACTTCGTTATCTGGCTCATCGTGATAAAGTTAAAATTATATGCATAGAACCTCAAAAGAGGAATGAAATATTGTACTTACTAAAAAAATTTACTTCTACTAAAATAAAGATATATTATATTTTACGTCAAATGATTATTAATAGAGAAATTTTTAATAAAGATACAGATCTTGATTATATTAGATTTATGCTTAAAAAAATGGGAAAAATGAATTTTTTTAGTATATCGCTAAAAACAGTGGAAGATTTTTCAACAATGGTAAAAGCATTATTACCAGACCTTAAAAATTGGAAGAATATTGACTCAAAATATTTTATGAATGTTCTTAATAAAAAAAACTGGTTAGCAAAAATAAATGTCAGGATTAATAAATATAGAAATAAATATATGGTTAAAAAAATTATTAAACAACTAAAAAAAGGAAAGAGGGTATTTGTAGTTGTAGGCAAAAGCCATGTACTAGAACAGGAAAAAATCCTGCTTTCAAAAACCTGTAAAATGTCATAACAAAAATTAAATAAAAAGGAGAAATTATGAAAAAAATTATTATTGTATTATTGATTATAACTATGAGTAGTATATTTTTATTATCTCAAAAACAAGTTGCTCAGGAGCAAGATATTCTGAAAGAAAAGGAACTGATAAAACAAGTTATTCAAAAAGCTTATGTTGATGGTTTATGTAATAATGCAGATGTTACAGCTATAAATAGAGGTTTTCATCCCGAGTTTACTTTATTGGGAATTGGAAAAGGTAATACTATGTGGAAATACCCGATATATAGTTGGGTTGAGAGTGCGATAAACGGAAAAAAAAACAAACATAAATACTCTTTTCAAGATGAGTTTACAACAATTAAATTTCAATTTGTTGATGTGGCAGGAAAAGCCGCTGTAGCCAAAATTGATTTTTACGAAGGAGATAAAAAGAAATTTGTTGATTATTTATCGCTATTGAAATTTGAAGATGGATGGAAATTAGTGACTAAAACTTTTTATGCACTTCCTAAGAAGAAAAATAAGAAAAAATAATAAACTATTTAGAATAGTATCTGGTAAGGGAGATAAGATAATGAAAATATGTTTTTTTGGACTTGGAGGAGTAGGCGGTTACTTTGCTACACTTATAACTGAGAAATTTAACAGGGAACATGATATTTATTTTATTGCACGTGGTTCTCATAAAGATGCTATTCTCAAAAATGGATTGACTTTGAAAAAGGCAGGAAGTGATAGTTTAATAAATGTTTCACCTAAAAATTGTTTCGACACTGTTAATGAACTGCCTGTTTGTGATATAGTTGTTTTATCAGTAAAGGGATATGATTTGAGAGATGCATCTAAAAAAATTTCTAAAATTGTCGATGAAAGAACAATAATTCTTCCTTTACTTAATGGCGTTGATATTTATGAAAGGATAAGAGCTTATTTAAACAAAGGAGTTATTTTACCATCCTGTGTATATATTGGATCACAGATTGAAAGCCCTGGAATCATTAATCAAACTGGAGGTTCTTGTAAAATATTGGTTGGCAGGGACCCAATGGTTCCTGATTTTTATCCTGAGTCATTATTATCCTTATTTAAAGATTCAGAGATAGATATTAGTTGGGATAATAATGTTAAAGTAGCAATATGGTCAAAGTATATGTTTATAACAGCATATGGATTAGTAACAGCAACTTATGAAGAGACATTTGGTGAGATATTAGATAATCCAGAATTGTCTGTGATGACAAAATCTATAATGAGAGAAATAGAGGCAATTGCAGAAAGATTAAATATTCCACTGAGTTCAGATATAGTAGAAACTTCTTTTTTATTGGCAAAACAGTTTCATTATGAAACAACAACTTCTTTACAAAGAGATGTTGAATCAAAAGGAAAGACAAATGAAGGAAACTTATTTGGAGGAACTTTGATCCGACTGGGAGAAGAGTTAAAAATCCCAACCCCGAATACGAAAACTATTTACAAAAAACTACTAAAAAAATTTAACCGCCAAAAAATTATATCTTCATTTTGTAGTAGCCATATGAATTTTTTCTATTGATGAACAGAGCTTTAAACTGGTATGGTTAAACATTGTTATAATTGGTTCTTGTAAGCAGTCAGGTTATCAATTATAATAAGATTATGATTATTTTAAACCTTGAACGAAAAAGCATACCATTTTATTTAAAAAGAGTAGAACCTGGTTTTATGATATTAAAAACAAATTAGAATATAATGTTTTGTTCATCGAAGCTATTTGCACTTCATCGAAAATATCATCTATTTATAAAATAAGTCTGTTATATTCACTTTGGAGGTACAAAATGAATATAAAAAAAAAATTTATTACAGTTTTATTCTTTGCAGGTATGGTTTTTAACATATTTTCACAGACAATTGAACATGCAGATAAGCTTGCATATAAGCTTGGCTTTTCTACTTATCTTTCACATACCGATAGATTCGCATCAGGTTTCGATATTTATACCGATAGCGAAGGGTATACTTATATTTCAGGAAATACCAAAGATAAAAATTTTCCAGCTACAAAAGGAGCCTATCAAACGAAATTAAAGGGCAATGGTTTGGCCGATGTCTTTGTAGCAAAATTTACGCCTGAAGGTAAAATCGTCTTTGCCACATTAATCGGTGGTACAAAAAGAGAACATCATACAGCGATAACAGTGGATGAGCAAGGATTTATTTATGTAGCTGGGGGAACAGAATCAAGCGATTTTCCTGTTACTGAAGGGGTATTTGATACAAGTTTTAATGGTGAAGGAAAGTGGGCAGGAGATGTTTTTTTAACTAAATTAAACCCAACCGGGACTAAAATTATATTTTCTACATTTATTGGAGGTAAGGTTGGAGAAACAATAAGTGGAGGATGTATCAAGATTGACTCTAAAGGTAATATTATTCTTGCTGGAGTTACTCTCTCACATGACTTTCCTCTAACAAAAGGAACCATTGACAAGAATAAAAACTGGCGTAGTTTCATTTCTAAATTTAATCCAGATGGAAAAAAACTTTTATTTTCCACTTTCTTCGGAAACAGCAAAATGGAAATGATTCTTGGACTTGATGTTGATGACCAAGATAATATTTATATAACAGGCTGTACTCTTTCAGCAGACTTACCAGTAACTGATAATGCTATTCGAAAAGAAATAATTAAACCTAAAAATAGAGCAAGAGTTGATCATTATATTGCCAAAATAAATGGAACAGATAATAAAATTATGTATTTAAGCTATTTCGCAGCCGATGGATATATGAGTTCAAATTTAAAATGGACAAAACCGAATAAATTGCTAATATCAGGAAGTACTAAGGAAGAAGGTTTTCCGATAACTGTAAATGCGATAAGTAAAAAAGGTAAGGGTAAGCAGGATTGCTTTATCTCTGTATTTAATTCTGATGATATGACCTTGGAGTACTCGACACTGTTTGGAGGAAGTGAAGCCGAGCATGTCATGTCAGCAAATTTTCTTAATAAAGATACTATTGTAATTGGAGGAACAACAAGTT
>JAOZTV010000067.1 GCA_029939015.1 Candidatus Aminicenantota bacterium | reverse complement strand
TATACTTTTTATTATTGCCTGTGGCAAAAAAGATAGTACAAAAACAGTAGAAACAAAAGAAGTTAAAAAATTAGAAAAAAAAGTTGAGAAAGTAGGAGAAAAGAAAGAAGAAGTTAAAAAAGAAATGGTTTTAACTGCAGATGAATTTAAAGCACAGGTTAAAGATTTAATTGAAAAAGAAGTCACAGTAAGAGGTATTGCTGTACATGTTTGTAAAGAAAGTGGAAAGAAACTCTTTCTTGGTGGAAAAGAGCTTAAAAGAGATGTCAAAGTATCAGCTGGAGATAATGTTCCAAAATTTGATGTGAAAATGGAAGGTGATACTTTAGAAGTTAAAGGTGTTGTAAAAGAATTTAGAGTTGATGAAGCTTATATAGATCTTCAAATTAAAAAAGTTAAGGAAGCACCGGAAAAAAAGAAGGAAGAAAAAGTAGAAAAAGAAGAACATAAAGATGAAGCACCTGGTGATGACCACCATGTATCTTCTAAAGAAGACTCTATAAAACAGTTAGAGAACTTGAGAGCTAAGGTAAAAGCAAGTAAAGAGGGATATGTCTCATTTTTCTCACTTGAATATATCTCATCAAAAGTTATTGCTGATGTTGAAAAAGTAGAACCAAAGAAAGAAGAACCAAAGAAAGATAAGTAATATCAAAATATATAAATAAACGGGCAGGTAACTGTCCGTTTATTGGTGAATAATTATGAAAATATATAAATTAAATAGATTTTTACATAGAGATTTAGGTTATCTCTTCGTAGGCATGATAATTGTTTATGCTTTGTCTGGTATTGCCCTGAATCATAAAAATGATTTTAATCCAAATTATATTATAACAAAAGAAAAAATTACAACAAATAATTATGCTTCTAAAGAATTAATAAGTAAAGCAGAGGCATTAAAAATACTTGAAAAATTGAATGAGAAAGACAGTTATAAGAAACATTATTTCCCAAAAAAAGATTTTGTAAAGATTTTTATACATAGTGGCAGTGTTTATATAAATTATAAAACAGGTCAAGGTATTATTGAAAAAATAAAGAAAAGACCTGTTTTTTTTGAAGTTAATTTTTTACACTATAATCCCGGAAAATTATGGGTATGGTTTTCAGACATTTTCTGTATCGCCTTAATTTTATTGGCAATAAGTGGCTTATTCATACTTAAAGGGAAAAATGGTATTAAAGGTAGAGGTGCATGGTTGACTTCAATAGGTATTGTTATTCCTGTAATATTTCTATTCTTATATTTATAAATTATTTAAAATTGAAGATATTTTTCTTTAAGTTCTAATCCGGTTGATATGATATCTTCAAACTTTTTTTCTGATAATCTGTATTTATTAAAGAAAAAACTTAAATCTATCTGACTTTCCTCAATTTCTTCGTGGGCTAATATATTTGCAAAAGCGACAATACAAATATATTTGTTTTTATCGTTATAATGCTCAGCAGAATGATGAAATTTACATACTTTTATAAGATTTTCTGAAAATTTCCATTTTTCCATTATTAACGATCCTATTTCCATATGGTTAAAACCTAAGATGTTTTTCTCAATAATGTAAGATTCTTTTTTGCTTTCATCAATTTCTTCTAATACCTTCTCTAAGGTGTCATTGTCTGAGCTGTAGATAATTAGTTTTCCAATATCATGTAATAATCCTGATAGATAGGCTGTTTCTTGATTAGCATTTATTGTTGATGCAATTGCTTCAGAGTAGGACGCAACTGAAATTGAGTGTATCCAAAGTTTATTATTGATTTCATCTTTCCCGGTTATATTATATAAGTTCTTATTAAAGTATGACATTAAAATTGTTTTGAGTTTTGTAAAACCCAAAAGAGTTAGAGCCTGAGGGATAGAGTTAATCTCAGTTTTTATTCCATATAAAGGTGAATTGCAATTTCTTAATATATATGCAATAAGAGCTTCGTCTAATTTTATTTTTTTTGTCAGCTCTGAAATTGTTATTCCAGGTTCATTTATCATACCCAAAAGATCAAGGGCAATTCTTGGCATAGCATTTATCTCTTCAACTTGTTCGATTATTTCTGTTTTTTTGTCCATTTATTTATTAAATCCTAAAAATAATGATAACGGAAAAATGATAATAATGCAAGAATATTAAAACTCAAGGTAGGTTTTTTTTAATTCTAATCCTGTTAATATAATTTTTTCTAATTGGTTTTCTGATAATTTATATTTTTTTAAAAAGTAACTAAGATCTACCAGTCTTTCATCTAACTCCTGATAAGTTAATAGGTTTGCAAAAGCAATAACTCCAATATATTTGTTTTTCTTATTAAAATGTTTTTTAGAATGATGAAATTGAGCGACTTCAATAATATCTTTAAAAAATTTCCATTTTGTCATAGCTAGTAATCCTATCTCCATATGATTAAATCCTAGAAGTTCTTCTTCTATAACAAAAGATTCATTCTCACTTGAATCAATTCTTTCTAGAACTTCTTCATATGCAGTATTGTCTGAGCTGTATATAATAAGTTTACCTATATCGTGCAAAAGTCCTGCTAAATAGGCTTGCTCTTGATTAATTTTTAATTTCCCTGCTATTGCCTCAGAGAATGCTGCGACAGTAACAGAATGTACCCAAAGTTCGTTTTTAATCTCATTATTTCCTGATATACTGTACAAATTTTTATTAATATATGACATTAAAATTTTTTTGATTGTTGAAAGACCCAAAAGAGTTAGAGCCTGAGGGATAGAGTTAATCTCAGTTTTTATTCCATATAAAGGTGAATTGCAATTTCTTAATATATATGCCGCAAGAGCTTCATCTAATTTTACTTTATTAGCAATGTCGGAGACAGATGTCCCATGCTCATTTATTAATCCCATCAGATCTAAAGTTATTTGCGGCATGGCATTTACTTCATCCATCTTTTCAATTACTTCTAACCTTATGTCTATTTTTTCTTTATATTCCATTAGAAATAATAACTTAAAAAAATAATAAAAGCAAGCTGACAGCAAACTTGTTTTTTTTATTTTATTATGATAATCTGATTTTTGAAGGGGATAAAAAATGAATGATATTTTTGAAGAAAAAAATATTAAATATTTGTCTTATAGAATTAGTAAATTAAAATCTTCCTCTAAGCCAAAATGGGGTAAATTTAATGTAAATAAAATGCTTTGTCACTTACAGGATCAGTTAAGATATGCAACAGGTGTTTTTAATGAAGAAAAAAAATTAATTAAGGGACCTCCGGTATTTTTAAGATCTATTGTCAGATTATACATTCCCTGGCCTAAAAATTCACCTACAGCCCCAAGTATGTTGCAGACAAAACCGGATGAAATTGAAAAAGATAAATTATTATTATTTGAATTGCTGGAACAGGTAAGAGAAAAAAAAGAACAAAAAGATTGGCCATTTCACCCTTTCTTTGGTACATTAGACGGTAAAGGATGGGCAAGGCTGATATATCGTCATATAGATTATCATCTTAAACAATTTGGAGTATAAATGCTAATTGTTTTTGAGCTTTTTGTAGAAGACTTTATATATATCTATTGTTTTTTGAATAATTTTAACTCCAATGCCGTTTCCTTCCGGTAGCTTAATAAATCCATCTTTATTTAAAACAACAGGTTCAGAAACAATATCTTCATGAAAATACCTTGAAGTTTCAGAGGTATCTCCAGGAAGTGTAAATCCAAAAAGAGTCTGCAAGTGCAGATTAAATGCTCTGCCAATTCCTGTTTCAAGCATTCCGCCTGACCACGTATCAATATTATTTTTACTACAATATTCCAAAATAGTCTTAGTATTTAAAAGGCCGCCGAGTCTTCCCTGTTTAATATTAATGATTTTGCAACTTTTAAGTTTAATAGCAGTTATCGCATCATTTAGGCAGTTTATTGATTCATCAAGGCAGACAGGTGTTTTTAATTCTTTTTGTAGAAGCGAATGTTTATAAAAATCATTATATTCAAAAGGCTGTTCTATCATCATTAAATTAAATTTGTCAAATTGTTTTAAATGTTCTAAATCATTTAAGGAATAATCGCCGTTTGCATCAACCATAATTGATGTATTTGGAAATTCTTTTCTGATGTTATTGAGTAGTTCAATATCGTTTCTTTTATTTATCTTGAGTTTAATTCTATGATACTTTTTCTGAATGCTTTCCGCTATTAGTTTTAATAGGTCATTAATGTTGTCTTTTATCCCTATGCTTATCCCGGACATGATATTCTTATGAGTTCCACCTATTAATCTATATAGAGGTTTTTCTTTTTTTTTTGAAATAAGGTCAAGCATAGCGTTCTCGACCATTGCCTTTGCCATATTATGACCGCGGATAATAGAAAAAAGATACTGAATGTCTTCTAATTTAATTTTTTTTGTGTCAAATAAAATTGGTAGTAAAAAATTTTCTGTTGTATATAAGGCTGTTTTAATGGTCTCATAATAGTAAAAAGGGTCTGTATCGGCTGCGCATTCTCCCCATCCTGAATAGTCACCTGAATTTAATTTTAGTATTAATACTTCTTTATGTGTTATCTTTTTTAAGCTGGTTTCAAATGGAGATACCAGTGGTATTCTTATAATATAAAGTTCAGCACTGTCAATTTTGTTTATTTGTGTCACAATTCTGTTAAGAGATAACCTTTTGCAAGTTTAATGAATTCTGCAATCTGTTCGTCTATCCATTTCTGATCATATCCCAATTCTGTTGCAATAATTTCTGCTATTTCTGGAGCCATTTCTATACTTGCTCTTGCATCTAAGAATAATGCTCTGACCCTTCTTGCAAGCACATCCTCAACGTTTCTTGCCATCTCATTTCTAACTGACCATATTACCTCAGCCTTTATAAATGGAAGGTTTTTATGTAGTTTTTTACCCAGATCCGGATTATCATGAACCATTTTTTCAATTTTTATCTTATCTGAGCCATAAACATATAGGTGATTGTCAAAATCAATATTCTTAACAAATCCGTGAATTGGCATATTCTTTGTTACACAGTCTCTATCATCGAGACCTGCAATCATAGCTGCCTTATCAACTGTATCTTCTCCCATTTTTCTGTAAGTAGTCCACTTACCGCCAGTTATTGTAATTAAACCTGAGAGTGATACGATTAATTTATGACTTCTTGATATCTCTTTTGTTGAAGTATCATCTCCCTCATTAGCAGCAAGAGGTCGGAGTCCTGCAAAAATGCTTAATACGTCTTTTTTTGTTGGAGATTTTTTAAGATAATTTGCGGCAGTCTCTAATATAAAATCAACTTCTTCCTCTAATGCTCTTGGTTCAAGTGAGATATTGTCAATAGGTGTGTCTGTTGTACCAACAACAACCTTATCGTGCCATGGAACAGCAAACAGAACTCTACCGTCCGATGTTTTAGGTATCATTATCGCAGACTCACTCTGCAGGAAAGATTTGTCAAGAATTATATGAACACCCTGACTCGGTCTAACAATTTTTTTTGCTTTCGCATCATTCATTTTTAAAATATCGTCAACAAATACGCCAGTAGCATTTATAACAGCTTTAGATTTTATTGAGTATTCTATATCTGTTTCGATATCTATAACTTTAACGCCAAATACCATGTTTTCATTGTCTTTAAGAAGTTCAACTATTTTAAAATGATTTAGTACCGTGCCGTCATTTTCAATTATTGTTTGAGCTAAGTTTACTGATAATCTTGAATCATCAAATTGACCATCGTAGTATATAACGCCTCCAATAAGGTCTTCTTCTGAGATATTGGGTATTGCCTTTAAAGTTTCTTCTTTAGAGATATGTTCTGACGGTCCAAGTCCCAGTCTTCCTGCCATCATATCGTAAACCTTCATTCCAACAGTATAAAATGGTCCTGTCCACCAACTATAATTAGGAATGATAAAAGCCTGGTCTCTGACAAGATGTGGTGCGTTTTGTCTCAATAAGCCACGTTCTTTCAATGCTTCAAGCACAAGAGAGATATCGCCCTGAGCAAGGTATCTTACACCGCCGTGTACCAATTTAGTACTTCTACTCGAAGTGCCTTTAGAAAAGTCCGACTGTTCAAATAATATTGTTTTATAACCTCTTGTAACGCTGTCAAGGGCAGTGCCTAGACCAGTTGCGCCACCACCAATAACTATAATATCCCATATCTTGTCAGGATTATTTTTTAATTCTTCTACAAATCTGTCTCTTATCATTTTTACTCCTTATAATACCAATACGTAAATCTCATTATAAGTGATTTTTAAAACAATTACAAAACAAATGTAACCTAAATTTTTCATCAAAACCTACTGCAATGCCCAAAATGTCCATTCTAACTGCGTTAAGCTCAATCTTCTTCATTGCAAAATAGTGTAACTATTCTTCATTTGACTCAATCGATTTCCTTGTTATAACGGACATCTTGGGTATTTCGCTACAATTTTGATGAAAATTTTAGGTATAAAAAATTAAATTAATAAATTTTTTTTTGACATTAGCTTTTTTTTTGAGTATAATATAGTATCAATTTGAAATAATAGAATATCATGAGAAAATAAAATTATGTTTTATATTCGTATGGTATGAATTATTTCAAGTTAAAAATTAAAAAAGGAAGGTTTTTATGTTAGAAGGAAAAGTTAAATGGTTCGACAACAAGAAAGGTTATGGTTTTATTTCAAGAGATGATGGTGAAGATGTATTTGTACATTTTTCAAGTATTGAGTCTGATGGTTTCAGAACTTTACAGGAAGGACAGTCAGTGACATTTGAGATTACAAATGGCGACAAAGGTCCACAGGCATCAAACGTTAAATTTTCTGAATAAGAAAATTTTCAAAAAAAATTAAAAGGTGAACAAAATGTTAGAAGGAAAAGTTAAGTGGTTTGACAACAAGAAAGGATTTGGTTTTATTTCAAGAGATGATGGAGATGATGTATTTGTACATTTCTCAAGCATCGAAACAGATGGTTTTAAAACATTGAACGAAGGACAGGGAGTATCATTCGAAATTACAGATGGTGACAAAGGTCCTCAAGCTTCAAATGTTAGAATGTTAGATTAATAATAAATAATTCAAAATATTTTAAATAATTAATCATAAAAAGGGTAGGGTCATACATTGTGTGACTCTACTATAGTTCTCCAAGTAAGGGATAATACTATCTCGTAAAATTCAATATATTCAATAAGTGTTTAAACTTAAAAAATGTAACAATATTAGAATACTCATTATAATTTTTCTTTAAAGTTGGCGGATGGGTGGAATAAGGATAAGCTTATGGAGGTAAAATAATATTATTTGTAGCGAGGCTAAAGCCTCACTTCCGTAGTTCTACTTTCGCGTATTTTGAGTTTTTCGTGGTTCAGGTTTTAAGTTTTCTTAAGAATTTATTTTCCTAGACGTCTCTTCAAAATCCTCTTCACTCTTTAATTTCATAAATATTTCAGGCCATTTCTCCTGAGCATCAAGGATAAAATCAACAAATTCTCTAACTGCACCTCTTCCGCCGTATCTTTTTGTAATATAATGGGATATTCTTTTTATTAAAGGATGAGCATCGCCTACAGCTGCTGAGAAACCTACCATACCCATAACCTCCGCATCTCCAATATCATCACCAATATAAGCAACTTCATCTTTTTCTAATTTATATTTTTCTAATAGTTCATAGAATGGTTTTGTTTTATCAAAAACACCTTCATAATAATCATTTATTTTTAATTCATCAGACCTGTTTTTAACTGTTTTTGACTTCTTGCCCGTAATTATTGCAGTCTTTATTCCTGCAAGTCCTGCAAAGATAATACCAGTTCCATCTTTAACATCAAAAGATTTTAACGATTCTCCATCTGGAAGTACAAAAAACCTTCCATCTGACAGTGTGCCGTCAACATCCATAATAATTAGTTTAATTTTTCGAGCAAGTTCTTTTTGATCCATCATATCATCTCCGTTCTCCATAAATCGTGTAAATGGAGTAATCCTTTTATTTTGTTAGTATTATCAATAATTATCAATGAAGTTATTTTTTTGTCTTCCAGTATTTTTAAGGCTTCTGTAGCAAGTATGTCTCCCTTAATGCTAAACGGTGAATTTACGCTAATGTCTGATGCCTTGCAATCTAAAAAATTAGATTTTGCAATTATTCCACGTCTTATATCTCCGTCTGTAATGATACCTGACAGTTTATTTTCGTTATCTATTATAATACATAAACCAAACTTTTTATCATTTATCAATGATATTATATTTATTATTGATTCATCTTTATTTGCAATTGGTAAATCTGAACCGGTATGCATTAGGTGCTCAACTTTAAGTAATTTTTTGCCAATATTTCCACCAGGGTGATTAAAGAGGAAATCTTCCTTTGTAAACCCGTTTCTTTCCATTAATGCAACAGATATTGCATCACCAACAGCGAGCGTCAAGGTAGTTGATGTTGTTGGTACAAGCCCAATAGGGCAGGCTTCTTTTTCAATACTGCAATCCAGAAATACATCACTCTGCTCAGCCATAATAGAATTTATATTGCCTATTAAGGATATAAGTTTTACGCCTATTCTCTTGATATAATTAATTAATCCGACAATTTCATTGGTTTTACCACTTGATGAGAGAGCAAGAACAATATCTTCAGACCTGATTATTCCAATATCTCCATGTAGAGCTTCTGAGGGATGAAGAAAAACAGCAGGCGTACCTGTAGAAGTTAAAGTAGCTGCTATTTTTTTGCCTACTAAACCGGACTTTCCCATTCCTGTAACGACAACTCTACCCTTTGTTTTATAAATTAATTCTACAACTTTTTCAAAGTTTTTTTCAATTCTGGGAATGCATGATATTATGGCTTCAGCTTCAATTGAAAGAACATTTTTTCCAATTTCACTTACATTCATAATTTAATATTATATATCTTTTTTAAATAAATTAATAGTCTTTCAAGATTTTTTAATTCTAAAGAGTTACTTCCATCTGATTTTGCTTCTGCAGGATTAGGATGAACTTCCATAAATATTCCATTTGCTCCTGCAATTACTCCAGCTGAAGCCATTAATGGGATAAATTCAGGATTACCTCCTGATGTACCATTTTCTGCTGTAGGTCTTTGAACAGAATGTGTTGCATCAATTATTACAGGAAGTTTATTTTCAGACATTATAGGAATATTTCTAAAATCAACAACCATATTTCTATAACCAAAAAAAGTTCCTCTTTCTGTGAGCATAATTTTTTTATTTCCGGTTGAAGAAATTTTTTCAATAATAAATTTCATATCTTCAGGAGCCATGAATTGTCCTTTTTTTACATTAATTGGCAATCCTGTTTTACCAGCTTCGATAAGCAAATCTGTTTGTCTGCATAAAAATGCAGGGATTTGAATTATTGAAAGCACTTCGGATGCAGGTTTTGCCTGCCATGGTTCATGTATGTCTGAAACTATTGGTAAACCTGTAATTTCTTTTACCTTAGCTAATATTTCCAGGCCTCTTTCCATACCCAATCCCCGGAAAGAATTAACTGAAGATCTATTTGCCTTATCAAAAGAGGCTTTAAACAAGATGTTTAAATTAGTTCTTTCTGCAATTTCTTTTAATGTTTGTGCAATGTGGAGAGTAATATCCTCTGTTTCAATGACACATGGACCAAGTATAAAAAATAATTCATCCTTTTTTATCAACACATCTTTAGTTTTAATAAATGTCTTATCCACTATATTCAACTGCCTGTCTTAATTGATTTATATCGTCCATTGTCATTAATACCTCTCTCTTATGTTTACTGTCAGGTTCAGAAATAACTCCATTTGTTACAAGTTGATCCATTAAGCGTCCAGCCTTTGCATACCCAATACTCATTCGCCTTTGAAGATATGAGGCTGAACCCTGTCCTGCATCAATAACAACTTCTGCAGCTTCAAAAAATCTATTATCAAGTGACATCTCGTCATCACTTTTTTTGTCTGCCATAGTATTACTTTTGACAATCTGGTTATTGAATTCAGGTTTTTGAAATTTTGATATATGTTTTACAACCCGAAATGCCTCTTCTTCTGACACATAGGCGCAGTGAAGTCTTATAAGAGTAGCAGTTTTTGGAGGCAAGAATAACATATCTCCATTGCCGAGAAGTTTTTCTGCTCCACCAACATCAATAATAGTTCTTGAGTCAAATTTTGAAGGAACTGCAAGTGCAATTCTTGAAGGGAAATTGTTTTTAATTGTACCTGTAATTACATCTGTTGACGGTCTCTGCGTAGCAAGTATAAGGTGAATTCCAACCGCTCTTGCCTTTTGGGCAATTCTTGCAACACTATGCTCAACCTCTTTGCCTGCTTCCATTATAAGGTCTGCAAATTCATCAATGATAATTACAATATATGGTATCTGCTCATGATGTTCCAGATCTAAAAATGCATCTTCATCCGTCTGTTCAAGCATCTTTAGTTTTAAATTATATTGATCAAGATTTCTAACCTGTAATTTTGCAAGCTTTGTATATCTTTCTTCCATCTCAAAAACAGCCCAGTCTAAAGCATTTTTTGCCATTTTAGTCTGGACAACTACAGGGGTCAGTAAATGCGGAAGTGTATTATAGGCTGCAAGCTCTACCTGTTTAGGGTCAATCAAGATTAACTTTACCTGATCTGGTGATGCCTTATACAAAATACTTAGAAGAATTGTGTGAATAGCAACACTCTTACCGCTTCCGGTTGCCCCTGCAATAATAAGATGAGGCATATCTCTAAGGTCACTTACATAAAAATCGCCACTTTTAGTTTTACCAATGGCAATTGTAAGAGGAGATTTTGACCGTTTATATTCTTCACATTCAAGAACTTCTCTGAGATGAATAGTTTCCCTCTTTTTATTTGGGATTTCAATACCTATAGCTTTTTTCCCAAGTACTCTTTCAATACGAACAAATTGAGCTCTGACCACAAGGGCAAGATCTTCAGATAAATTTGTTACATCCTTAACCTTAACTCCGGTATCAGGAACAAATTCATAAGTAGTAATAACAGGGCCTGGAGAGTATTCTTTAATTTCTCCCCTAATCCGGAATTCATTTAATCTCTCTGCTAATTCGTTCTTCTTTTCTTCGAGTTCCTTAAAATCTATTTCACTTGATGATGTCGCAGCATCTAAAAAACTCAATGGTGGAAGACTATAGGTTGTTGAATTAATAATATCTTCTTCCATGTCAGGAAATAAAGCATTTGTCTGTTTTTTAGCTTTATCCAGAAATTTCTGAGTTTTGACTTCCTGTTTTTGTTCTTTTTTAATATCTTTAGAAGGTTTGATATTATACTTTTCCTGTACTTTTTTTATCCTATTCTTTGTTTTGTTTTTTTCTCTTTGTTTATCATAAGCTGTTTTTAAAATAGTTGTCAGTTTATTCATTAGTAAAAGAAAACCTTTCAAAACATGTCTGAATGAAAATTTTGTAATAATAATAAAGGATATTGAAAAGGCAATAAAAAATAACAAAAATGAAAAAAAAGGTTTAATAGCCATAACAAAAAAATCATTAATAAAATAACCTATAATCCCACCATTTTTAATTGGATCTCCCTCTTTGAAATTGAAAATATTGGCAAGTAAGGCAGACAAAGATATAAGTATAGAAAAATATCCGGCACTCTTGGTAATAATATTATTTATTTTTTTATTGATAAAAAAGAAACTTACAAGAAAAAGAAAATATATTACGAAAACATAAGAGGCATAGCCAAAGGTTTTAAAAAATAAAGCCGAAATTTCAGAACCAGCCCTTCCAACATAATTATTTACGAAAAGATCCTTAGTAGTCTCAGAAAAAAAACTTGGATCAGTTGGAGTATAACTTATAAAACTGAATAGCATCAGGATAGATGCAAATAAGAGTAATATCCCTATAATTTCATTCTTAACAGATAACCTTTCAGCACTCGCAATTTCTTTATTACTCTGTTTCATTAAGCAATAGTATAGTAATATTTGAGCTTTTTGTCAATATAAAATGAATATGTTGATATAATA
>JAOZTV010000341.1 GCA_029939015.1 Candidatus Aminicenantota bacterium | reverse complement strand
AGACTTGCTGCTGTATTCTCTGATTATTGTGAATATGGGCCTCTGTATATTTTTCTTGAAACCTGGCTTACAAAGAAGTGGAATTCAAGTATTCTTGGAGGAAAGGGTGAGTCAGCAGTTCCTTTTATTCATACAAGTGATGTAAATAATCTTATTATTTCAATTCTATCAAAGACTCGGAAATTGCCTGATTTTGATATATACCTTGCAAGTCCGAATGAGACTACTTCTCATAAGGAGCTTTTTGCCGTTGCAACAAATTTTTATTTTGGAAAAAAAATCAATCCTTTTTTTATGCCTATTATGATTGCATGGCCGGGAGTAATAGTTCGAGATTTCATAGGAAGATTAATTGGAAAAAGACCCTTTGAAAGACCGTGGATGATGAAATATGTTGATTTGAAATTGAGTACAAATTCAGATTATACTCAAAAGGAGCTTGGCTGGAAACCTACTAAGAGATTTCATATCTTAAGACGATTATTATACCTTATTGAAAAAATGAAGAGTGACCCTCATGAATGGGAATTGAAAAATGCCATGGCTTTGAAAAAAGAGATTCTCAGACCTAATTTAATGATTTATTCTGTAATGGTGAGTAAGAAAAAAGAATTGATTAAAACAATAATCGATATGATTGAAAATAATGAGAATGCAGATTTTGATAAATATAAATTAATGGGTAAGGATAATCTGGAACGGGAATCATCAATGTTCTTTCAACTTTTAGCTGCATCTGTAAGAAATAGTGATAGAATGCTGATATTAGACTATGCCAGGGAGCATGCAGCTTACCAATATAAACAGGGGTTTAATGTTAATGATGTATGTTTTGTGATTCTTGAATTTGGTAAATTAATAATTCAGGAATTATTGAAGCAGGAAAGCTTAAGTGATATGGAATTATTAATTCATGAAAAAATTACAATAACAATTCAGATGATAATTGATGAAATTGAGGAATCATTTGAAAAATTATCTTTTCATATTGACGAATTTAAGATTCCTGATAGAAGTGAGATTGAAGCTAGGGTAAAGGAAATGGAAACTTTCTATAAATCTCCCGAAGAAAAGTAAAAAAAAAAGATAAAAAAAATGAAATTACTTGATTTTTTTCTATCAATATGATAAAAATTACAAATGGACAAGTTGCTAGATATTAATCCTAATGAAATTCTTTTTGTTCTTGCCACGATTACAATATTAATGATTGTATTAAATAAGCTTTTTTTCAAACCTGTAGGCGGGATAATTAAAGAAAGGGAAGTGAAAGTAAAAGCGGATTCTGAAATTCTTCAGAATATGGTTGAGCAAATCAATGAGAAAACTTCTAAAATTGAATCAGAATTAAAAAAAGCCAGAAGAGAGGCAGGACGGCTTAAAGAAGATTTGATAAAAGAAGGGGAATCTGTTAAAGATAAAATCATTGAGGAGACAAGAGATAAAACAAAAACTCTGATGCTGCAAAAAATGACTGAGCTTGAAACTATCTTAGTTGAAGCTGAGAAAAAATTAGGGAAAGAAATAAGCTTTTTCTCTGATAAAATTAAAGAGAAATTCTTATGATGAATAAAAAACATATTTTTTTCATTTTATTTTTTTTACTGTCAATAATGGTCTTTGCATCCAGCGATGCTCATGCCGATACCCACCATGGTTTTGACTGGCTTGGTTTTTTTGGTAAGGTATTTAACTCATCAGTTTTATTTGGAGGTTTGTTTTTTCTATTGAGAAAGCCGATTACTAATTTTCTTGGACAAAAAACTATTGATGTCAAAGCAGATATAGTTGGACGAGAAGAGAAAATAAAGGAAGCTAAAGATGAACTCTCAGGTATCCTAAAACGCTTAGAGGCAATAGAAGATGATATCAAAGTCCTGAACGATGAAGCTGTTAAGAGTGGAAAAGTTGAGAAAAAGAAATTAAAAGAAATTGGAGAAATTGAGTCAAAAAGAATTATGGAGCAATCTGAAGAAGAAATTAATTATAAAATTGAGTCTTCAATAAAAGGTCTAAGAACAAGAATTGCACAAATGACAGTTGATCAATTTAGAGAATCATTCAAGGGTGAATTGAATAAAAAAATACATGAAAAAATAATTGAAGATAATATTAAAATTAGTGGCGATATTATTCAAACTAAGACAGATGAGGCAGTAAAATGAGAGATAATAGTCTTGCAAAAAGATATGCTAAAGCCTTGGTTGGTATAATAGTTAATGAAAAAGAATATTTACTTTTAAAGGCAGATTTGAAAGAATTTCATAATTTACTTGAAATAAATCCTGAATTTAAAGCAGGGATGGAAACTTCGTTATTTTCAAAACAACAAAAGGCTGAATTATTTGAATCAATTAGTGCAAAAACTAATTTTAATAAAAAATCAATAAGTTTTTTAAATGAAATAATTGATGCCAATAGAGTTGCTGTTATTGATAGTATTATAGAGTCAATGGAGATGCTCTGGTTTGAAAAAACAGGAATTGAAAAATTTAAGGTTTATTCAGCTATAAAACTTGAAAAAAAGCTTGAAAAACAATTAATAGATAATTTAGAAAAAAAGCTTAATAAGAAGATTGTTTTAGAAAAAGAAATCGATACTTCTTTAATTGCCGGTATAAAACTACAAAAAGGCTCAATTTATTATGACTTTTCAATTGAAGGAAATCTAAACAAATTGTATGAAACACTTATAGAAGGATCTGGACAGGATTCTGAAACTCAGGAGAACTAAATGCAAATTAAAGTAGAAGAAATTAGTGAATTAATCAAACAAAAAATTGAAGGTTTTAAACTTGATTTTAAAAAGGATGAAACAGGCATAGTTATCTCCATTGGTGATGGAATTGCGCAGATCTATGGATTAGAAAATGTAATGTATAATGAGTTGATTGAATTTGCTACAGAAGATAAAGACGTAATTTCAGGAATTGCCTTAAACCTTGAAGAGGGAAATGTTGGTGCTGTTGTTCTTGGAGAGGCTCATAAAATTAAAGAGGGTGATATTGTTAGAAGAACAAAAAGAATAATCTCAGTTCCGGCAGGAAAGTCATTAATTGGAAGAGTTGTAAACCCACTTGGTGAACCTCTTGATGGTAAGGGGCCAATTGAGACAGACATATATATGCCAATTGAAGCAATTGCTCCGGGTGTTATTGACAGGACGCCTGTTAAGATGCCTCTTCAAACAGGAATAAAATCAATTGACGCTATGATACCTATTGGTAGAGGTCAGAGAGAATTGATTATTGGTGACAGGCAGACAGGAAAAACTGCAATTGCTCTTGATACAATGGTTAATCAAAAAGGTCAGGATGTAATTTGTATATATGTTGCAGTTGGTCAAAAACAATCAACTGTTGCACAGGTTATTAA
>JAOZTV010000066.1 GCA_029939015.1 Candidatus Aminicenantota bacterium | reverse complement strand
GTGGAAAATCACAAATATCCGATACTTTTGTTTCAAAAGAAAGTTCTCCATTTTCTATAGTTTTCAAAGTTAAAAGTGAAGTAATAAGAGGTTTAGTAAGTGATGCAAGATCATAAATAGAATCTTGCTTTAATTCAATTTTATCTGGATATATCGATTTATATCCATAGACCTCATCGATAATAATATCATTACCTTTCGCTACCAATAAGGACATACCAGGAATAAAAGCCTGTTCAATTAATGTGTTTATGTATTTATTAATTTTAATCAAGTTCTAAGTTCTCTTTTTCGTTTATATTCATTTCCCATTCTTCAGTTTCAGGTCGCATTATATCTTCATTATATATAATTTCACCTTGAATTTTACTAAATATTTCTGTTATTGATTTTTTTTTATTTAAATATTTTTTTTTCAAAACTAAATTTTTATTATCATTCATAACTATAATACTATAGTATATTTCTATTTAAAATTCAACAAATTTGATTTATTTTTTAATATATGTTTCAATCAATTATGGACAAAGATATAAGATGGATACAAAGATTTGAAAAATATATAAAAGCTTTTAACATTTTATCTGCTGATGTACAGTTAGCATTAAAAAGAAACTTATCAGCTATTGAACAAAGAGGATTAATCCAAGCTTTTGAATATACCTATGAACTTGCCTGGAATACAATAAAAGATTTTTATCAATCTATCGGAGAAACCGAAATTCAGGGTAGTAAGGATGCTTTTAGAATTGCTTTTAATCGTGGTTTAGTGTCAAATAAGACATTGATTGAAACCGTTAAAAGCAGACAACTTACAAGTCATTCATATAATGAAGAAGTTGCTAATGAAATTTTCAATGATATAGTTAATAAATATCATATTGCATTTAAAGAATTAGCAGATAATTTAGAACAACAAAAAGAAAAAAGAGATTTATAAGTATGTACGGATTAGATGATATTACTATTTCTAAAATCATTAAAATTTTTTCTAATCATATACATATTGACGAGGTTATTTTATATGGTTCAAGAGCCATAGGAAATTATCGCACAGGCTCAGATATAGATATAACTTTAATTGGGAATAATTTAACTTTAAAAAACAGTATATATCCAATTATGGATGAATTAGATGAACTATATTTGCCATATATGTTTGATATTTCAATTTACTCTCATATTAAAGACCAAAACCTTATTGAACATATCAAGAAAGTTGGAAAAGTATTGTATAAAAAGAAATAATCTGACACTGCATTGGCAGTTTGAATCTAAAATATTAATCTAAACTATATAAGGGCACGCGTAAAAATAACTTGGATTTTATACTTGATATCTAACCGATCTTCATCGTTAACTAACCATGCACATATCCCTAATATGCTTAAGGTTAGTTGCCTTGAATATCAATACGCTATCATCGTCTAATTATCCAACTTATTTATACTCGAGCCCTAAGCTCAAGTGTTTCTCTGGCATTATAAGTTTGGAAGGAAATATCTATAGAGAGCTCCACAATAATTAAAATTAATTAACTAATTTATTAACCGCTGCAAATATAATAATTGCCGCAAGCTTTGCAGTTCTATTATCCTCATCAAATCTGGGAGAAACTTCCGCAATATCGAAACCTATAATCTTTCCAGAACTTAAAATGTATTTAATCAGATCCAAAACTCTTTCAGGATCCATCCCAAAGGGCTGAGGAGCACTAACTCCAGGAGCAAATGCTGATGAAAAAACATCTGCACAAAGGGTTAAATATACTTCCTTACAATCCTTCAAAAAAACGTCTAATTTCCCTTTAAGACAATCGTTTGAAATACTATTAATATCCTTTGCTAAATAGTATTTAACATTTAATTCCTTTGCCTTTTCAAATAAACTTCCAGTATTGCCATATGTTTGAATTCCAGCACAAAAGTAATTAAAGGGTTGTTTATTTAACCTACATTGATCAGCAATTTGCAAAAACATAGAACCAGAACTTGAACCACCTTTATAAGGCCTCAAATCAAAGTGGGCATCAAAATTAATAATTCCCACTTCTTGTGAAAAATTCTCACTTAGCCCCATATAATGACCAAATGCTAATTCATGACCTCCGCCTAATATAATTGGAAATATATTCAAAAACCTCATTCTTTTTACCAAGGTAGCCAACTCTATCTGGGCCTCTTCCAATTTGTTATCTTTTAATACAATATCTCCTACATCAACTATTAAAATATTACTATCAAAATTAAAAGGGAGATTTGCCAACTCACTTCTTATAAAGGATGGAGCTTTTGAAGCACCTAAACGTCCCAGGTTTTTTTTAACTCCCTTATCACTGCAAAACCCTAAAATTCCAAACACTTTTTTTTCAGCTGGAAATCCTTTAAAATTTGAATCCTCCAAATTTAGACTTTCCACAATCTGATGCCAACGAAAGGATTTTGGATCCTCAGGATCATCTACTCTGCCACTCCATCTCTTTGTAAAGGGTTCAAAATAAAATTTTAATTTTTCCATCAATATCTCAATTTATTAAATTAATAGTTTAAATTCCTTTCCCACTTCCAGCATCTGCATGTCTAAATACTCCCATTTAACATACCTTCAGTCTCTCTACTTGAAAGAAAATCCATTTCAACATGTGAAACAGAATTGCCAAAGCACTGGTGATATTCTATTAGTTTGATAATTCTCCAAGCTTTTCTTTAATAATTTTCAGTAAAAGATCCATTTGTTTTATATGAGTCCTAAATATCACTACCGCTACACGTATCCAGAATATGCCATTAATAGTAGTAGAAGAAAGGAATATCCTTCCATCTTTTTGGATAGCCTGAATCAGCTTTTTATTAAAAGAATTGACATCTTCATTCTCAGGAATATATCTGAAAATAGCTACAGAAAGATCAGGTTCCGGTCCCACTTTAAAACCTTTCATTTTTTGTATCTCATCATAAAAATAACGAGCCAAGTGTAATTTTTCTTCCAGTGCAGCCCTGAACGGCTTAAGACCAAACAATTTTAAAGGTAGCCACAATCGCATACCCCTAAAGTGTTTGGTCAGTTCAGGAGATATGTCTGCCGGTGAAATTTCTTCATTAGCATCAGTTGTATCCTGCATGTAATCGGCTAAATAGTGATGTGCTTTTAATATAGCTTCTTTGTTTTTTATCAGTATAGTGCCAGTACCAAAAGGTAAAAACAGTGTTTTATGAGGGTCTAGGGTAATAGAGTCAGCTTTCTCTACTCCTTTGAAATGTATGCTCATTTCTGATACTAACTTGAAGAAGCCACCATAAGCTGCATCAACATGAAACCAAAGCTTGTATTTTTTTGCTATAGTAGCAATTGCTTCTATAGGATCAATTGCCCCTGTATTGGTAGTGCCGAACGATGCATTAATAAAAAACGGGATCAAGCCGTTCTCTTTATCTTCGATAATGGCTTTTTCTAACTCATTTACTGAAATTCTTAATCCTTCGTCTAAAGGAATATACCTTAAATTAGCTTCAGATAATCCTGCAATTCGGATAGCTTTTTGTATTGAATGGTGTGCTTGTTCAGAAAGGTAAATTACAGATTTATCAATATCTAGAGCTTTGATATTATAAGCTTCCCTTGCTGTTACTATTGCAATTAAATTGGCAATAGACCCTCCTGAAGTCAAATTACCGATTGCATTTTCAGGAAATCCCATTAAGCGACACATCCAACGAATTAGCATGTTTTCTAAACGAACTGCACCAGGAGCAGTAAAAAATACACCAGCATAACGATTGTTGATTGCGGCAATATAATCTCCTAAGGCTGAAGGGTAAAGTCCTCCACCAGGAATATATCCCATATGACCACCAGAAGCAGGATTTATGCCTACTTCATCAATGTTCTCAGTTGTACTTTCTAATAATGTGGATAATTCAGTTGCCTGTTCTGTAATATCTAAATTGTAAATATCTTCTCCTTTTTCTTCGGAATAGTAATAGGCTTTAGTAGTATCAAGCTTGTTAATAAAAGTATTGGAGTAATTTAAAACCTCTGAATCCCATTTATCTCTTTGGCTTTGTCCCGGCTCCAAAATCCTTGATAATTTTTCCAGTTCTTTAATTTTATTAATAATTAAATCATTAAATCCAATAGTTTTCATATAATTTTCTCTTTTTTTATCTGGATGAATCCAATTCAGAGAGAGATTTCTAACCCAAATACCTAAAGCCCAACACGTTCCATTCATTAAGAACCAAAACAAGAGCCAGTCCAGCAACAACAATCAGGGTATGCCGTAGCCGTCTCCATAAGGACCAACTACCGACCAGCCAGACTGGAAAAAGACCGAAGGTGTTGACAACAACCAATATTGCTGCAACTGTTGCTGACAGGTGCATAAACCATGCTAGTGGTGTGGGATAATTAACAAAAAATTCGGGTTCCGGTACAAAAGCATTGCTAAAGAATGCGGCGTATGCGGCAAAGAAAAGTAACCATACCAAGCTGTTAATGCCAACCCCTAATGATGCCAGTTTTTCAACACCACTCTGCACTGGGTGTTTTCCACGTCGCAGCCAAAAACCGAATAAACATCCAAAGGCCAGTACCAGTGTTGAACCGGTTGCAATATAAAAGAACTGTGATGAGCTGAGAAAGGAAATACGGTCGGCTACATCACTACCATAAACCAAACGAGTAGTAACACCTGACTTACCTACTTTGAATGCTATGCGAGATCCATTATCAGCATTTTCAAATACATGATTTCCCATTGGAAGCCAGCGCTCTGAAAAATTTCCCGAAGTTGTGATAAGATAACCATCACTTGTAATGCTTACAGTGATTTCTGCCCCAAGCGAAGCCATCTTGTCGATAATCTTATAGCCTCGCCGGTTGCCCAAATACTGACCTGAATACACCTTGCTTTTAGCAGAGAATGCTGGGTCAGGTTGTAGCGGAGAGGTCAATGGCGCATAAAAGTTTTCGATTATACGGCGTGCCATGGAAGATATTGCATAACCTGCATCGCCGTTGGTGGAAACGAATATGCCGAGTTCCAGCTCGGGTATCAACACCATATTCGAGAGAAACCCCAGTACAGAACCGCTATGCTCCACTGTACGATAACCCCGAATTTGTCCCGTCCAGAATCCATGGGCATTACCCTGGATGCTATCGCTATTGCCGCGTAATCGGGTATGCATTTGTTTAACCGTCTTAACTGCAAGAATGCGTTTGCCGTCAATTGCACCACCATTCAGATGAGCCAGCATGAAAACCGCCATGTCAGTTGCTGTTGCAGACATAGAACCAGCAGGATATTGTGCCCTGGACATGAAGAACTTATTATAGGGGACGAATTTTCCACCTGCCCACCTATATGCAATTGCCCGGTCTTTCTCAAGTTCAGGATTTAGGTAACCATCGGCAGCTTGCTTAGGATAGTCACGAAAACTGGAACGGATCATTCCAAGTGGTTGAAAAATATGTGCGTCCATATAATCGGCAAAATTTTCTCCGGAGACTGACTCAATGACTTTACCAGCCAGATTAACGCCAAAATTACTGTAAACTATTTGCTCACCGGGCGATCGTACCCTATGGTGTGCATACCGGTTCAGATAATCGGTTGGAGTAAGGTCATTTTTCATATCGTTGGCATAGAAAAAACCGAGGTAAGCATCTTCGAAACCTGCTGAGTGGGTCATCAAATCAACCATGGTAAAAGGTCCGAATTTGTCTTCGATTCGGGAGCTATTCACATAGGTTTTTATATCTGCATTCAGATCAAGTAAACCTTGTTCAACCAATTGCATAACAGCTGAAAAAGTAAAGACCTTAGATACTGACCCGATTCGGAACAAAGTTTTATCAGCAACTACCTGCTGTGGCGGATTTGTGCGGGCCAGACCATAACCCTTAGCAAGAATAAGTTTTCCGTTCTGAACTATCGATACCGACATACCAGGAAGGTGGCGTTCCTCCATTGCAGCCTTTATCATACCGTCGAGGAATGCTTCAAGCAAGTCTGGATCCAGTTGCAGGTAGCCTGGATTTTTTAAAACTTTAGTTACTTTTGTTCCTGTATCAACTACCTGCCCTAATGCTGAAACATATAAAATAATTCCAAATAATACTGATAACCATATTTTCATCACTTTCTCCTATATATCATTTTCCATATAAAAATTTAAGTCCTTTTATCATTGCAGAAGGAATGGCTGTCATGTGGCTTTCACCAAGAATAATAACACTTTCTAATTGTAAATTTTTAAGTTTTTTCTTCAATATTTGTTCTCGCATTTGCGAATAGCTTTGCAGTTGTGAACCTTCTTCTTCTACAGCAAGAAAAATTGATTTTATTGATGCAAAGCTTTCAGCTTTAATTTTTTTTAGTTCTTTTGCCAACAGATAATCATCCCACCATAGAGAAGGACTTCCTATCAGATAGTTCTTAAAAAGCTGCGGTTCATTTAAGATGATATACGTGCCAAATAATCCTCCTAATGAATAACCAAAATAACCTCTTTTTTCTGTATCAGAAGCATATTTTTTTTCTACTGTTGGAATTAATTCTTTTTTAATAAAAGCAAGAAAATGTTTCGCTCCACCGCTTGTGCCTGCAGGTAAACCGGATAATTTATCTGATGTTTTTTCATTGGTTGGTGTTAAATCCCTTGATCTATTCCTATTCCAATCATTCGGAGTAATAGTACTCTTGTCCTGAATCCCAACTATAATTATCGGTTTAATATTATACATTAATATCGGCATAAGACTTTTGGCTAAGTGAGAAGCAAACCACCAGTCAGTCATATAAATAATTGGGTATTTTTTAGTTGAGTCGTAGCCGATAGGTAGTACAATATCTATGCTGTAAGTTACACCTTTTACTTCTGCTGACTTAATTTCAAATTTTTCGATTTTGCTTTGTCCAATAACAGTACTGCTTATTAAAAGAGCAAATACTAATAATACTATGAGTTTTTTCATTTCCTTCATCTCCTAATTAATTTTTTATTTCTTATTTTCAAATTTTATTATTCCAAACCACTAATCTGATACCATAGTTTCATTTTTTAGTCAAAGTTATAACTAAGGTTTAGCCCAATAGTCCTTGGACGGTTAGTAGGAACACTTTGAAAAAATGGTCCCTTATTGCCTATGTTGAAGATAATTGCTTCATCCATAAGGTTGTTTACAAACAAAGAGACAGTTAAACCACTACTGAGGTTCATTCCTAAACGAAGATCTACAAGTGAATAGGAAGGTAACTTAATACCAGTCACAAGATCTTCATTAAAATCATTTAAACGATCTCCCACATAGCGATAGCTCGCTGACGCAAACATATTTATATTATTGTTTACAGGATAATTAAGATCAGCTGAAAAGGAAAAACTTTCAGTAGCAGAACCCGGAAGTTTATCGCCTTTTCTACCTGTGTAAATCAGATTACCAAAACCATCATAACTTGGTGGTACATCCTTTAACATTTCCGGATTACTTATTGACCCGTTGAAATTAAATTGCAGATATTTGTTTACAAAATAGTTCAGCGCAAACTCTATACCCTTAATTTGCGCTTCCCCAACATTCTGAGTCTCAAAGGCAAAGGTGACAGGATCCTGAACACCAAGCTGGATATCATCATATTTGAGCATAAAAGCAGCAACATTTGCAAGTAGATGACCATCAAACCAGGTTGTTTTAAGTCCAAATTCATAATTCCACAGTTTATCCGAATCAAAAGTTGAAAATTCCGAAACCATTGTAGGCCTATTATAACCACCACGCCTATAACCCGAACTTGCCAGGGCATAAGCAAAAATATCTTTACTAAAAGTATGTTCGATAGCGATTTTATATGTATTGGCATTTTCATCTGTTTCATAAAGCCTGTCAACATAAGCTTGTTCGCCCATCAGGATTTGAAAAAAACCATCTGCTTTTGTACTTAAAGTCGATGTATTTATATTGGAATGCCTATACCCTAAAACAAAACGGGTTTTCTTCGACAAGTTGAAGCCCAACTCACCGTAGGCTGCCATTTCACCGGCTGTTGATTCCCATTCACTATCAAAAATGACTATACCATTGGTTGCCGGTAAAAACCCCAACATCAATTGATAAGAACCATAGTAGGGAGTATACATATAGCCCTCATATTTCGAATCATCATAATATAAACCTGCGATCCAGTCGATAAATTTACCGCTTTCGGAGACTAGACGTAGCTCAAGAATATTGATCACTTCTTTTCCTGTAGGTCTATTATCAAGCTTAATGTCGGCTACGGTTCCTGAGATCACACCAGCATATTCACGTTGGTCAGAAAGCCAATTGACTTTATTTATTGTATGGGTAGCCAGCAGGGTTGCAGCAAAGGAGCCAAAATCATATTTCAGTTTCAGGTTAAAAAAATCGTATTCGGGGCTTTGCTCTGGATTTGTCCCTGCAACCATAGTACGGGCTTTGATATCAAAGGGGACAGCAGGACCTTCATCCCCAACAACATTGAGGTTGCCTGGGTCGCGTGTGGTTGTAACTTCGGCCCATGAACCTTTCGTGGACTCTTTCAAATATAGCAAATCTATCGACAATTTTTCAGTTGGTGTCCAATGAAAAGCAAGGCGTCCCCCCCAAGTATTCTGCCCATTGAAATCCGGAGTATCCAATTCGATATTGTCAATAAAACCACTATCATTAAAGCTATAACCTAGCAGGCGAATAGCCATATTCTTATTGATAGGCACATTCAGATATGCATGCCCACCAAAATTCATACCACCATCTGTAGTACTAGATGTGTAGGTACTGATATTCCCTTCAAATTTTTCAGTATTGGGTTTATTAGGGATGTAACGTACGACACCACTCATGGCGCTTCGGCCGAATAAGGTACCCTGTGGACCTTTTAATACTTCAACTCTATCTAAATCAAGCATGCGGATGGCTGGGATTCCTCCGAAAGCAGAAGCAATGGGAAAATCGTCGAAGTAAGTTGCAGTCATTGGGCTACCGGCTGCCTGAGTTGATGTTGCCAGATTACGAAATATAACTCTATTGATTGTACCATTAGACACTGAAGTAACACCCGGTACTGCATCAATAAAACCCGTAACATCTACTATACCTTGATCTTCAAGTTTCTTTCCTGATACTGCAGAAACAGCAGCAGCAGTAGTTTGAACATCCGTAGTTCGTCTGGTGGAAGTTACCTGAATTGTATATTTTTTAAAGAGTGCATCTTTTAATACAAAAGACATATTAATTATTTTACCATCTGTAATGACAATATTTTTTGTATGAGTCTCGAAACTTTCAAGGGAAACTTTGATAATATACTTTCCAGCAGGTATATTTTTTATCAAATAAGAACCGGTTATACTGGAAAAGGTCTTTAAAGTAGTCCCTTCAAGAGTGATGAATACACCGGGCATGGCATTTCCCCTCTCATCCTGAATCACCCCTTTCACACTACCACCGGTTTGCGCCATCATAATATGCGAACCGATAAAAAGCAAAAAGAACATAAAAACAAACCTTTTTTGAATAAAACTTTTAAAATTTTTCACGAATTCCTCCTTATAATTTTTATCATATAGCAGTCTAATATGTATGACTAAATCAAATCGTCCAATCCTATAGGACTGGACATATTTATTTGGACAAATATTTTTTCTGTTTAATATATTGAGAGGGTGTAAAACCTGTAAATTTCTTGAATACACTGTTAAAGGAGGACTTGGAATTAAAGCCACTATCAAAAGCAATAGCTAATATGGTTAAATTTTTATACTTTGGATTACAAATGCGTGATTTTGCTTCTTTAATTCTATATTTGTTTACAAAATCAAAAAAGCTTATTTTTAATTGCTCATTAATTACTTGAGAAAGATGGTTTGATGAAATATTTAAATATGCCGATAGAGTTTTAAGAGTCAATTTGTTGTCAATATAGGGTTTTTCTTTTTCAAAATACTCCAGAAGCTGTTTGAGATATATTTTTGCTTCATCCTGTGTTAATACAGAATGTTTATAACGTTTTTTTTTTACCGTATCAGATGGTATAAATTTATCAGTATGATTTTTATCAGGCTGTTGGATTTTATAAATAGCCTGTTGTTTTAATCCAAAATAGGCAAGGAAGAACATATATAAATTTAATAACAAGTAAATGAGATAAGCTAATTTACTATAAGCTAAAACTTGAAATTTTTCAAATATATAGATAATTAACACGATTGTCCAGAAAACTCCAAAACCAATCACAACATACTTTAGCCAGACAAGGTCTATCTGCTCTATATATGAAAAATTATTGGATATATTTTTTTTATGTGTCCTTAATTTAATAAGAGCCAATATAATATAGACAGAACTGCCTATTAAATAAAAATAAATCTTAAAAATATCAACTAATTCATAGTTTATAAGTAAAATTATTCCATTTTCAGCAAAACCTGGAAAGTAAAGATATAAGAAAAAATACAAATTGAATAATAAAAATGGAAGCCCATGAAGCCAGTAAATAGGTTTAAAGCTATTTTTACCATTAACCATTACCGATACATACAAAAAAATAACCGGTCCAAAAAGTAAAGGTATAGAAAACGCTGCCTTGAATAACAGTTTATATTCATCAATATATATATTTATATACAGTAAACTAAGATAAACACTGGTAAGTGCAAGCACAAACACCAGTATATAGTCGGCAATTGATCTTTCTTTTTTTTTTAAAACAAGAAATGCCATGAAGAAAGAAATTGTAGCTCCAATTATAAAAATAACTTCCATAAAAGAATTTTAGCATAATAGGAGTAATAATTCTATCAAATTGAAATTAATAACTTGAAACTACAGCTATTCTATCTCTTTTTTTTGAGAATGCTATCCTGTTTATATTCTTTAAACCCATTTTCGAAAAATCCTTCAACTCAACCCATGTTTTATCTGCCTTTATATCGTATTTAAATAATCTTGAATCTGAAGCAGTGACCAGTATCCCCTCTGCAGCTTAGGTAAAATAGCCACCGTTTTTAAGTAATTGAATTACCTGACACTTTTTCTGCATTAAATCTTTCGTGACTTTCGTGGTTATAGTCTGTATTCTTCTTTGTTTTTGTTATTCCTATTGAAAAAAAATATAATAAATACTATAATTATTCCATGGATATGAGAGTTGACAAATTTTTTAATACAGCAGGTCCTGTAAATCAGGAGGAGCATTATAAGATTGACCCATTACATAGATGGGATCTTGAAGAGATACTTATGTTAATAAAACAAAAAAAGTATTTTATCTTACATGCTCCAAGGCAGACAGGCAAGACAAGTTCAATGCTTGAATTACAAAAATACCTCAATAATTCAGGTCAGTATAATGCAATATATATGAATGTTGAAATAGGTCAGGCTGCAAGAAATAATATTGATGATGGACTTGGAGCAATAGTTAATGAATTAGCAGAGAGAATGACTGATAATGCATTGGAAGTGAGAATCAAAGAGTTAAACAACACAATAGAATCAAATGCTGTTTTTAATTCTGCTTTAAGATTTATAACTGTTAGTTCTAATAAACCTGTAGTTCTTTTCATTGATGAAATTGATGCCTTAATTGGAGATACCCTAATTTCAGTATTAAGACAGCTAAGGTCAGGATATGATAAGAGACCGAAGGCCTTTCCAATATCAATAATACTTTGTGGCGTAAGGGATATTAAAGACTATAGAATCCATAGAAGCAATAACGACATTATTACAGGTGGCAGTGCCTTTAATATTAAAGCAAAATCATTAAGACTTGGCAATTTTTCAAGAGAAGACACGAAAAGTCTTTTGCTTGAACATACAAAGGAAACAGGACAAATATTTGAAGATGAAGTTTTTGATTATATTTTTGAACAGACAGACGGACAACCCTGGCTTGTAAATGCCTTAGCTTATGAATTGACTTATGAAATAAAAGAGAATAGAGACAGGACTGTTGTCTTGACAAAGGATATGACAGAAGAGGCAATAAGCAGAATAATTCTTTCAAGAGCGACTCATCTTGATC
>JAOZTV010000065.1 GCA_029939015.1 Candidatus Aminicenantota bacterium | reverse complement strand
CTAAAAAACTATTCTTCCTACAAAAATTTTGTTTGTCACTCTATTATATTCTTTGTAATAATAATCGGTTGCCCAGCATTGAACTCTTGTAATAAATTGTAATATCTATAACACTATGATATAAATACTCATTATATTATTGAATAGCAAAAAGTACGTATTATTAGAAATTAATTATTGATATTAAAGTGGAGGCATGAAAAAATGATAAAGAAAAAAAATGAGGGAATTTCAAATAAAGAGTTAATGATTTTAAAGTCCAAGGATAAACTTTATAGTTTTATGCTTGGTGATAATATACGTGGGGCAGTATTAAATGGGACACATCTTGTAAATGAAATGAGAGTAAATCATGAACTGGGAATATTGGAAACTTTAGTTTTAGGGCATGCTTATATGGGCATAAGCCTTATGACTTCAAATATAAAAAAAGATGATAGACTGGCTTTTAAAATTGACTGTTCTGGGCCAATTAAAGGGCTATATGTTGAGTCAAATTCTTATGGTGAGGTAAGAGGATATTTGAAAGCAAATCCAATACCATTAGAGAAACCTTTAGAAAGCTTTGATATGTCTCCATTTTTTGAAACTGGTTTTCTTGAAGTTATCCATTATCCTGAATACGCTAAGCAACCTTATATAGGTAAGGTGGCTTTAAAATATAAAAATATTGCACCTGATCTTGCAAATTATTACCATGAATCGGAACAAACTCCAACATATTTTAACCTAAGTGTGAAATTTGATAAGGAAGGTATAGTAACAGGAGCTGGTGGTCTATTACTTCAAATTATGCCTGATGCTGATAAAAACATAGATGATCAACTTGAAAAAATCGCAAAGGATTTACCCTCAATTGGTGAATTATTTGCAAATAATAAAAGTCCTGAAGATTTGATTAATAATTATCTTAAGAATTATTCTCCTAAAATATTATCAAATAAAAGAATCGAATTTTTTTGCCCCTGCAGTAAAAAATCAATGTTGAGCATGATAGATGGCTTAGATAAGAAAACTAGAGAAGATATTGCTGAAAATGGTCCATTCCCATTGGATATAAAATGTCATAATTGTAATACTACCTATAGCTTTAGTAAGGAAGAATTGGTTGAAAAGCAGGGAAAAGTGGAAAAGGGGTAAGGGGTAAGCGGGAGAACTCATTTTACAAAGAACTCTTGGGCTTACTTATCCCTTTTCCTTTACCTCTTTTCCCTTTTTTCAATTATTTATTCAATTTTTTTTTCAAAAAAGCTTCAAACTTAGGATTTATTTTTGCACCACTGTCTCTTGCTTTATTGAGTGAGTCAAGTGCTAATTGATATTGCTTAGACATATAATATAAATTTGCAAGGTTATTATAAGCATCACCATATTTAGGGTTTATTTCTATCGCTTTTAAATATTTTGTATGTGCATCTCTAAACTTTTTCAATTTAAAAAGAATATTTGCATTTTGAAAATAATATCTTGCTTCGATGTTTTTAATTCTCAGTTTTTTTTCTTCACGTAATTTAATTTCATCTGACGATGGGGTCAGGTTGGTATTAGGGTCAACTCTACCTTCTGCAAAAGTCGCTGATTTCTGATTATTTGTTCTGTCTGAAAAATATCTATAAATAATATATCTATATTTATAGTTTTTTACTGCTAAATCAGAACTTTCTAATGCTTCATTAAGTTTATTATTTTTAATGTAAATTTTTGCTAATAATTCATTGGCATCACTATATTCCGGCATTCTTTTTAAGCAGACTCTAACTGCTTTTTCTGCTTTTTTTAATTTCCCTTTATCAAAATACTTTTGAGCATCTAAAAATTTTGGTCTTGCTCTTTCAAATCGGCTGATAAGTCGGTCTGTTGCTGAAAATAGAGATACAGTGAATAGTAGTGATAGTACTAATAATAAAGATTTGGTTTTTTTCATAATTTTCTCCTTTTATATAATATTTGATATTATTGTGTTACAACGCGAAAACCTAAATAATAAAATTGATCACTAGGTCTTAGCGCTCTTCGTTGAGCACTTTGAAGGTATTTGAAGGGAATTCGCCAGTTACCGCCCTTTTCTATTTTAGAAGTACCAGAATCAGGTCCCTGAGGGTTTTCTCTTGGTGAATTTGCATAATAGGAATCTCCATACCAGTCAGAACACCATTCTGAAACATTACCTGCCATATCGTTAACACCATAAGGAGATACACCGGAAGGAAATGAACCTACAGGCATTGTGCCCAGCACGATATTTGATGGATCATAATGACCCCAATTAGCTATAAAAGAATTTCCCCATGGGTAAATTCGTTGGTCTGTCCCTCTTGCTGCTTTTTCCCATTGTGCCTCAGTAGGTAATTTAACCGTTTTACCTGTTTTATCAGATAACCATTTACAGAAGTCATTTGCATCATCCCAGTCAACATCTATGACAGGTCTGTTACCTCTGCCAAAGCTCCAATCACTGGGCTTGTCTCTTTTTGTGTCTTCGCAGAATTTATCATACTGTTCAAATGTAATTTCATTTATGGCTATTTTGTATGTGTCAAGATATACTGTATGTGCTTTGGTAAATACTCCAACAGAGTCATCTCCCATAGTAAATTCTCCTTCAGGTACAGTTGCCCATTCAATACTGTTATATACTTCATTGGCAAGAACATCGCTTCCTGAATCATATTTTTTAGTTAGTAGATAGACAGCAATTGCTAGAACTACAACTCCACCGGCAACTAATAAAACAGGGAATTTCTTTTTTTTCTTTTTGCCCTGCATTGCAATTATTCTTTTGTTTTCGTCTTTTTTAATTTTTTCTTTGAGCTTTATATTATTTATAAGAGTTTCTTTTTTTACAGTTTCAAAATATTTATTAAACTCAACATCAGGACTATTCGCCTTATAATTAATATTTAGCCTAAGAACATTTCGTAGAAGTGCCTTGGTTTTTGGGTCTGTTTTATTGCTCTTAAAATAGATATTTGCAAGCATATAGTATGCTGTTGCTGTTTCAAGGTCTTTACTCCAATTTTTTCCATTTTCTTTAATAAAAAAAAGCAATACATCTATAGCCTTTGAAAACTTTTTTTTGTTAAACAAATTTTCTGCTTTTTGAAGCAGAACATCATTATCTGTTCCTGTAAAACTCTGGGCTGAAAGAGCAGTCCATGAGAACAATAATAATGTGATAATTACTGCTAATTTTAACGAATTCTTATTCATCTTGCCTCCTTTTTTGTTAACAACTTTTTATACGCAAGTTTCATACCAAAAGTTTATGCACCTTATGCCATAAAAATAGTACATTTTTGTATAAAGATACAAAAAAATGGACTACAAAAAGGACATAAGTTCTTTTTAATTAAGTGCAACAAATCGTACAAAACCTGCTTTTATTGCTTTTCCTACTCTATAACTTATAAAGCCTGGTGACCATCGTTTATGTGTTGTTTCGAGTAGGATATAGTATCCATCACCTTTAACAAGTAATTATATTTAATCAAAAAAATAAAGTCAAATAATATTCTTGACAATTGTTTTTGCTTTTTCTATACTTGACGTATGAAAGAAAAAAGGTTTTTGAGCGATGATGAGAAGTCTAAAGACCAACTTCTTGAAGAGTTGAGGGATATTAGACACCATGTTTCAAATTTAGAACAAATAATCTCTACACAAAATGATACAAAAGAGGCTTTAAAAAAATCTGAAGAACAATTTAGATTAATAACTGAAAACATTAGTGATAATATTGAAAGTAAACTCATTGATGAAAAACTAATACAGTCTGAAAGGGATTATCGTGAACTATTTGACAATTCAAGTGATGCTATTTATATACAGGATGTAAACGGCTTGTTTCTTGATGTGAATAAAGGAGTTCTTGATATGTATGGTTATCCCAAGGAATATTTTATTGGAAAAACTCCGGAATTTTTATCTGCACCTGGTAGAAACGATATGGATAAGGTGCTTGGGTTTGTCAAAGATGCTTTTAATGGGAAACCACAACAATTTGATTTTTGGGGAATTAGAAAAAATGGAGAAATATTCCCAAAAATTGTTCGTGTCAAATCCGGCTTTTATATGGGTCAGAAAGTAATTATTACCTTTGCAACGGATATTACTGATAGATATAAGTCAGAAAAAGAAAAAAAAACACTTATTGAACAACTTCAACAAGCTCAGAAAATGGAGGCAATTGGAACTCTTGCAGGTGGTATTGCTCATGATTTTAATAATATTTTAAGTGCAATTATGGGTTATACAGATCTTACATTGAAAAACACTGATAATGCTACAAAAGTAAAAAAATATGCAAAAAATGTAATGAAAGCATCAGTTCGGGCAAAAGATATGGTTAAACAAATATTGGCCTTTAGCAGGAAAAATAAGTTTTCTCTTACGGAGGTATATATTTCTGGGATAATTGATGAAACAATAAGATTCCTTAAATCTTCATTACCTGCAACAATTGAAATAAAATCAAGTATTGAGACAGACCTTAAACCCGTCTTTGCAAACGCAACACAGATAAATCAAATTCTGATGAATTTATGTACAAACTCAGCTCATGCTATGAGATCCAAAGGCGGTCTTCTAAGTATTTCTCTTAATAATATAATTGTGAGTAATGACAATAATATTATGGGTTTGAAATCAGGTGAATATCAATTATTAAAGGTTGAGGATTGTGGTATAGGAATAAGAACAGAAGTATTGAATAAAGTATTTGATCCTTATTTTACAACTAAAAATGTTGGAGAGGGAACAGGTATGGGACTTGCAGTTGTTTATGGAATAGTAAAAAACTATGGTGGAATAATAAATATAAAGTCGGTATTAGGTAAAGGTACAATTGTTGAAGTTTATTTTCCAATATTAAAAGAAATTAAAAAAACAAATGAGATTATAGTGGAAAAACAGGTTTTTGAAAGTGGAAATGGGAGAATTCTTTTTGTTGATGATGAACCTTTTATTGCAGAAATGAGTAATGACCTATTGAAAGATTCTGGTTATAATGTAAAAACTGTAACAAATAGCATTGATGCATTAAAAATTTTCAAATCTGAACCTGATAAATACGATCTTCTTATAACTGATATGACGATGCCTAATATGACTGGCTTAGACTTATCTGAAGAAATGCATAGACTAAGACCCAATCTTCCAATTATAATTTGTACAGGCTTTAGTGAAGATATAAATGAAAATAATTATAAATCGATGGGTGTAAATGCTTTATTAATGAAACCAGTAGAATCAAAAAAATTATTAGATACGATTAAAGGTGTTTTGAGAAATTAATATCTATCTACCATGAGGTTTTAAGTTTGGTAGTGGTTTGTCTTCTTTTAGAAACTTATCAAACCATTCTTTGGTCATTTGGTCAACCTCTTCGTTAAATTCAGTTAATCCATGATTTCCACCTTCAAACATTAGCAATCTAAATGGGATTTTCTCCTTAAGCATTGCTCTTGCCATCAAAAAAGACTGTTCTGGTTTTACCCGCCAGTCTGATGTGCCATGTAGAATTAAAAAAGGTGTTTTTTTTGGTAATTTTGAAGCATTTTTTATTGAGGATCTTTTAAAAAGATGTTTTTGCTTGTTTATTAAATAATTGGGTATTAGCTCCTCATAAACACTTTCCATTTCTGGTCTGTCGTCTTTCATCATTTTCAGGTCTGATAGTCCTCCACCAATGACTGCCGCTGAAATTTTATCTGTACGCATTAGGGCAAGATATGTCATCATACCGCCTCTGCTCCAACCATACATACCCATTTTTTTGGTATTAGTATTTGGTATTTCTGCGAAAATTGGTATGAGATTAAGGATGTCATTGACATCTTTTCCTCCGAATTCCTCTTTCCCTTCTCCACCATCATTACCTCTGTATTGACTGCCTGCAACGACATAACCCCATGATGCAATTCTTGCAAGTATTAATGCAGTTTTTTTTGGACTTATTTTTCCAAATTCTCTATTACCTCCTCTATTATATATAATACATGGGTAATTTCCTTTTTTTTTAGGATATGATATATAGGCTGTCACTTTTAAACCATCACTCAAATAATGTATTTTTTTAATTTCTACTCTATTAAGGTAGTCATATTTTTTTTTTAAGATGCCTGCTTTATTTAGAACTATTTTTTTGACATTTTTAAATAAAATTGGATTAAAATTTGTACTGTCTGATATTTTTCTATCACTTGTGTTTTTGTTTAGTAGTTTTTCTCTATTTATAATCTTAGCATTGGCGATAATGAGATTAATGTCTCTCAGGTTTTTCAAGCTTTTAAAAGGGTCTGAATTTAAAATTAATATATCAGCAATATATCCTTCTTCGAGTTTTCCTCTTTTCCAGCCAAAGGCTCTATCAAAATTAATTGTTGCAGACTCTATTACCTCTTTTTTTGAGAGTCCAATTTTTTCTAAAAGTTCTAATTCTGTATGCAGGGATATGCCGGGCATTGTACCCCATACATCTGTTGCACTTCCGCTGAGATATTTTGCCCCCTTATTTTTATATGTCTTTTCAATTTTTATTGCATTGATTATAAGCTTTGTATAGGCAGTTTGAAGTTCTTCTGTATAACTATGATTACCCGTTTTTTTATTTGCAGGATTATTGATGTCTTTAGCATTAAGGATTTGAGAAATAGTTGCTAACCATGGGTTTTTGTGATTTGGTATATCAAGGTAAAGTAAACTCAAGGTTGGCATTAAGAAAACTCTGCTTTGTCCAAGTGTTGTTGCATGTTCAATAAGTGATTTATTATCTGTTTTTACTTTTGAAAGATATTTATAATATTGCCATTTAGGACTATTCAGGTCATCACTGAAAGGATTGTCGGCAACTCTGTCTGCCATATTTCTTGGAACAATGTCGAGTGAATATCTTGTAGTATGAACAAAGGCGTTTACTCCAAGTATTGTGCCTTCTCTATATGTTGTATGTCCCAACTCTCCAATAACTCCCATTCCGAGGTTTTTTGCTTCTACGCTGCAAGCTTTTACCTGTTCTGCTGTTAGAGCATATTTTAGCAGGGCAATTTTATAACCTTTTTTATATAAAATCCTTAAATCTTTTAAATGTTCTTCTGTACTTTTTGTGTCATCTCCAATAGACTCAAGTCTATAAATAGAGGGGGAAGGTTTCCCTTTTCCAAAGAAAGGTCCTCTCCTGCCTCCATCGACCGCTATTAGTGATGTAATCCCCATATAAAGATAGGCATTTGCATAAGATTGATTATTAATAGCGCCAAATCCGTCTATTAAGCCCGGGATAATATACTTACCTGTGGCGTTAATATTTTTTATTTTACCTTTTAGTTTTGACAAGTCATATTTATCAGATACAGATATAATTATTTTGTCTTTAATACTAATAATTATTGATTTATTGACATTATATTTTACAGGTTTGTCTGTATCGTATATGGGAATTATCCCACCCCTTATGACAATATAATCATCTTCAGAATATAAAGTTTCTTGAAATGGGGTTAAAATAAGAAAAATAACTATTAATACTATACTCTTTAGACAATTATACATTCTGTACCTCCAAAGAGTTATAATAAAAAATTATACCTTAATTGTCAACTTAATCATCTTCTTCAATGCAGACTTCTTTTTTAATTATACTCATAATCGTTTTAATTGAAATTATTATAATGAGAATTGATAAAATAGTAATTAATACAAGTGCAATATATTTATATGTTAATAAACAGCCACATTTTGATTTTGTGTACATTAAAATTGATGCAAGAGACATTGCTGCTATAGGAAATGTATATGCCCACCATGAGATATAGAATTTAATTTTTGCAAACATTCTTATCTGAGATACGAGTAAAATAACTAAAAATAGAGCAAGATAATAAAGTATTTTTGCAAATGCATCAATATTACCTGTCAGGTTCACATAAGCTATAAATCCTATAGCTGGTGGTGCAATAAAGATAAACATTGTAGGTTTTAATTTGTCAGGCAGGGGATTATGAAATATTATTCTATTAAAGAAAATAGTAAATAGCATTAACCAGAATATTAGACCGACACTAAAGAAAAACCATGAAATTTCAATAAAACCTAATGGTACACCTGAAACAGGGGCAAGTATATTCCCAACAGCAGGGATAAACCATGCGGGGTTAATTGAGTTTATTGTAAATTCTTTATTTAACCAGTTTGACATAATAACAAGTGTAAATATCAGATGCATACTTAATCCAATAATCCAGAAAAACTTTGCAATAGTCATATCTATTTTCAAAAAGGCAATGCTAAATAGAACAAGACTTATTGAAATAGCAGGAAAGAAATTTGCTTTTACAGGATGATGGAAGTCTTTTCTTACCTCGTTTCTGTGTTTAATAAATTTTATTGAATATAATACCAAAAGAACAGTAAAAACTATAATTGTAATTGCTATGAAATAATAACTAAGGTGTCCGGGAATCCCAAGATGAATTTCTCCTTTTTGAAAGGCTATTGATAAACCACTTAAGCCAAGAATGATGGCAAAAAATGATATTTGAAAGTTTTTAATTCTATTATTAGACATGGTATTTCTCCTTATTTTAGTCTTTACATACTATATTTATTGCTTTAGCATTCAGCAAAGCATCGACAATTTTTTTTCTACCTGAATATAATAATCGCTGTACAGTTCCTCTTGATATTCCCATTTCCTTTCCTGCCTCTTCCTGATTAAGCCCTTCTTTATCACATAATCGCATTGCTTCAAACTCATCATGAATTAGGTTGACAATTTCAAGTGTATTTAATGGTATTCCTGTTGGCTTAAATACGCATGTATGTTCAAGGTCTCTACAGTTTCTTTTTTTCTTATTTCTCATTTTAACGTTTTATGCGTGCATATGCACATATAAAAAGCATTATAGTCTTTTCTCATAAAATGTCAAGAGTTTCATAATTATATTATTTATGATAAGATTAAATTATAAACGAGGTGATATTATGAAAAAAAAAATTATTCTTTTTTCAGTATGCTTTTTTATTTCAATAGTTTTATTTGCTGAAGATTATTTAACTATTCCTGAAAAAACAGATTATAAAAAAACTTCATCTTATAATGAAGTGGTTAGTTTTATTAAAAAATTGAATGCAAACTATCCTGATAAAATGAATATCAAATATTTTGCGACAACGACAGAAGGGAGAAAGATCCCCTTGGTAATTCTGAGTGAAGAAGGAATTACTGAACCGAGAGAAACAAGAGTTTTTAAAAAACCTCCTGTTTTGATTATGGCAAATATTCATGCAGGTGAGATTGAGGGTAAAGAATCAACTCAAATGCTGATGAGAGACATTTTACTTTCTGATAATGCTGAATTATTAAAAAACCAGACTATTTTAATTATCCCAATATTTAACTGTGATGGGAATGATAAAATGTCTAAAAAAAACCGTAGGGATAATGGTCCAGAAAAAGCAGGGGAACGTAAGAATGGACAGGGCTATGATCTGAACAGGGATTATTTAAAACTTGAGAGCCCAGAAGTAAGAGGACTTATAACAGAAATTTTTAATAAATGGGATCCTGTTCTTTTTGTTGATATGCATACAACAAATGGATCATATCACCAGGAACCTGTGACTTATGCTCCAAACATTGCACCTGAGGGTGACCAAACTTTGACCAAATATATGTGGGAGAAGGCTTTGCCGTCTATTGATAAAATCCTTAAAGATAAATATAGTATAGAAAGTATTCCTTATGGGAATTTTATAAAGAAAGATGAACCAACTAAAGGATGGATAAACCATGCAAGTGAAGGAAGATTTGGAACAAATTACTATGGTTTAAGAAATAGATTTTCAATTCTAAATGAAAATTATTCTCATTCAGATTACAAAACCAGAGTAATAGGTTCACTTGGATTTATCAAATCTATTCTAGAATTTACATCAAAAAATATAAATGAAATGTCCAATATGATACAAAAAGCTGACCTAAAAGCAATCAATTCTGTAAAAAACTCTGATTTTCCAATAGATGTCAAAATAAAAAAAACTTACGATTTTGTAATTCAAAGTTATAAGTTTAAAAAAAGAAAGATTTTAGATAAGGAAAGAAAAAGATATCCAAGAAAATGGTATGGAGAATTCCTGGTTGAAAAAACAAAAAAAAAGAAAAACTATAAAACAACTTTGTTTGCAAGTTTTACACCAATTGAAAAGGTAAAACTGCCAATAGGATATATTTTGCTTCCTTCAGAAAAATCCATTGCTGAGCATTTAAAACTCCATGGAATATCTGTTCAGATTATTGATAAATCTTTTAAAATAAAAATAAAAAAGTATAAAGTGAAAAAAATAGAATCTTCATTAAAATTATTTCAAGGACATTATTTGCATAAAAAAATTGAGTATGAAGAGTTTATTGAAAAGACTGAAATAAAAAAGGGTTCATATTATATTTCACTATCCCAGCCCCTTTCAAGGCTTATTGCAACAATGCTTGAACCAAAATCTAGAGATGGTTTAGTTAAGTGGAATTTTTTTGATAGAGTCTTAGTCAGGCAATGGTATGGATATTCATTTTATCCAGTTTACAAAGTTTTAGAAACTCCCAAGGTAATGATGAAAGCTTTATAAATAAAACATTTCCTTGCAGGAAGTGTCAAATTTATGTATTATATATGATATTTTATAATGTAAAGGAGAAAAAATGAGTGATAATGATACTAAAGAAAAGAGTGAAGGAATAATTAAACAATTAACACAGCCTTTTATTGATCTGGCACATACATCAAGAGCTCTATTTGGCGTTAATTTTGTATATGTACTCGAGGGTCTGAGTTATTTTGGAATTGTAGGCTTACTTGCAATATATTTTAATCAGTATATTGGTTTGAATGATGTTGATGCAGGTTATATGGTTGGAATTCTTACAGGTGGGATTACTCTTGCGATGTTAATTCTTGGGGCAACAGTTGACTGGGTTGGTGTTAGAAAAGCACTATTAATGGCTCTCTCCTTTATGTTTATTGGGAGAATGGCTTTATCATTTGCTCCTGATTTGGGAGTGCCGGGTTTATGGAATTCATCCCATATTATTGCAATGCTTGGTATCCTTGGCATTATAATTGGTTATGGAATATTTCAACCAGCAGCCTATGCAGCAGTTAAGAAATTTACCGATAAAAAAACAGCGGCAATGGGCTATGCTATGCTATATGCTTTGATGAATCTGGGAGGATTTCTTCCTGGATTGATTTCTCCTGCAGTTAGAAAGGCATCTTCAATACAGGGTGTTTTTATTGTTTATTCAGTTCTTACTGTAATTGGTCTTTTAGGTATTACTTTAATAATAACAAAAAAGGCAATTAAGGAAGCAAGAAAAAATCTTGATGTTTCAGATACCTCTGAAGATGAAGAAAAAAGTGAAATGGATTCTATGACTACTTCTGAAAAGTTAAAGTATTATTTTAAAAACTTTCCTCTAAAAGATATTAGATTTCTTTTTTTTATAGTTATTTTAATGCCGGTTCAAACCTTATTTGCCCATAACTGGTTGACCCTGCCTCAATATACAAGTCGTGCATTTGATGGATTTGTTAAGAATAATTTTGAGTTTTTTGTAAATCTCAACCCAATATTTATTTTTATTCTAACTCCTATAGTTGCAGCTTTGACAATTAAAAAAAGTGCATATAAGATGATGATTATTGGTACAACTGTGATGGCATTACCAACATTTATTCTTGTTCTTGGTCCTAATATTTATACTTTAATGGCATATTTAATAATAATGACAATAGGTGAAGCTATGTGGCAGCCAAGATTTTTACAATGGGTTGCAGAAATTGCTCCCAAAAACATGACTGGTATATACATGGGGATAGGTCAATTTCCATGGTTTCTCACAAAGGTATTAACAAGTCTGTATTCAGGATGGTTCTTAATGAATTATTGTGGAAAGGATATGCCTCTTGAAAATATGGATACTGAGAAAATGTGGCTTATATATGGTTTTATCGCAATTATTACACCAATAGGTTTGATTATTGGAAGAAAATGGATGCTTAAAGGGTTTAAAGAA
>JAOZTV010000340.1 GCA_029939015.1 Candidatus Aminicenantota bacterium | reverse complement strand
CTAGCCACTTACATTTTCATTAAGACTACATCTGGTAAAAAAACCCAACTTTGCTGAGAAACTTAATAGGCAAAGAGGCAAGTAGGCAGAGAGGCAAAGAGTAAAATCTAAAAAGACATCTATGTTTACTCCCTGCCTTCTTGCCTCTCTGCCTATTTGCCTTCGTTAAGACAATTTGTAGGTCTTAACGCCACTTGTAAAGTGTCTAAAATCTATTCCCTCTATTATTTCTTTGATTTGAGTTTCTCATTCCATTTCCTTGATTCATACTTCTATTCCCACGTTTTCCACGTTTAGCTCTTCTTGCCTGCTTTAAAGAATTGATTTTGTCAATCTGAACCTTTGTTAATACTGATTTTACATCAAGTAAGTAATTAATTCTGCTTACCTGCATTTCAGTTTTAATAAGTCCAACTTTTTTAATAAGATTTGTTACCTTACTTCTGTTTACCTTGTCTGCACTAAATTCAGTACTAATTTTTAAACTAATTAATGTTGCATCAGCAGAACTTTTGACTTTATACTCCTGATAGTTTAACTGCATCTTTTCAATTTTTTTAACCTGTACATCTGTTAGACCAATTTCAGTTTTAAACCTTAAGAGCATTCTTGCTGGAAGAAGGTTTTTTTCAGCCATCTTTAAACCAAAACCTGAATGTCTCATTGATTTCTTTGAATTTCTTTTTGCATCTAATGTATTCCCAAATAGGAACATTAAGCTAATAAGCATAATTAAAATTGTTTTTGTTTTCATTTTATTCTCCTTTATTCTATTTAACCCAAGTTAAGCTTGAATTTTAATACTCTAAAACAATCAATAATTAGTTTTCTTGCAAAAAAAAAAAAAATTATACTTATCGGTTTAAAGGAGTATGTCCGTGTTTTTTTCTTATTTCCTGTGTTTCCTGCCAGACCTGTTTGTTTTTTTTTAGAAATTTAATTAGCTTTGGACTACTTATCTGAAGCTTTTCTGCCGTTTCTCTTACACTTGCAGAATTTTGTCTGAAATAATAAAAAGTTTTAAGTACTGAAAATTGAAAATCAGGTTTTTTCTCATTGATATCATATTTAAAATTGATTGCCTCTAATAATTTATCATCAATTCCCAATCCTGATATTTCTATTTTTAAAGCAATTTCCAATCTCAATTTAGAAACTGCAATTATAAGGTTGCGGTGAGTTTCACGGAATTCAGCAGAAGTTACAGTGATATTACTCTTTATATGACTTAGTCTTACAGCACTTAATTTTCTATTTCGCTTTTGACCACCAGGGCCGGATGCCTGATAATTAACTATCCGGCATCCCTTTGTAAATGCTGTATTACCTAATCTTAAAATTTCAATAGCATCTTTTAAACTGATCATAAAAGTTTAACCCAAATATTTGGGTTTATGAGTTTTTAATCTTGTTTTTTATAAAATTTATCAGACCATTGTTTTCAAGTATCTCCATAACTGTTTTTGGATATGGAGGAAATACAAATTCCCCCTTTGATGTAATTATTTTTCCATTCTTCATATCAACAACGATTTCTTCTCCATTTTCAATTGCTTCAACTGCTTCTGGTGATTTTATTGCCGGCATCCCTGCATTTATTGCATTTCTAAAATATATTCTTGAAAAAGATTTTGCAATAATGACCCTAATTCCTGCATATTTTATCGCAATAGCTGCCTGTTCCCTTGAAGAACCCATACCAAAATTTTTACCTGCCACAAGAATATCTCCATCAGAGACCTTATTAACAAATTCAGGGTCAAGATCCTCAAGTGCATATTTTGCCATTTCTTCGGGTTCCATTTTTTGATATGTATATTTCCCAGGAAAAATAACATCTGTATTTATATCATCCCCATATTTCCAAACCTTTCCTTTAAATTCATTTATCATAATTATTTCCCCTCTGGGTTTGTGATTTTCCCTGTTATTGCAGACGCTGCAACAGATGCTGGTGAGCCTAAATAAATCTCTGCATCTCTACAACCCATCCTACCCTTAAAATTTCTATTTGCAGTAGAAAAAGTCCTCTCGCCTGGAGCCATTACACCCTGATGAGCACCAAGACATGGACCACAGCCTGGATTAAGAATAATCGCACCGGCATCAATAAATATTTCAAGTAAGCCCTCTTTCATAGCATCCTTATAAACATTCCATGAAGCAGGAATCACCAGAGTTCTTATTTTGACTTTTTTACCATCAAGTACCTTTGCTGCATCTCTCAAATCCTCTAATCTTCCATTGGTGCAGGTTCCTATTAATGCCTGATCAAGTTTTATGCCCTCTACTTCAGTAATTGGCACATAATTATCAACTGTATGAGGTTTAGCAACCGATGCAGATATATTTGAAATATCAAAAGTAAGGGTTTTATAATAATTTGCATCTTCATCTGAATAAATAGGAGTAAAATCTACCTTCGCACGACCTTTAAGATAATCAAGTGTTTTCTGATCAGGCAAAACATACCCATTCTTTGCCCCCATCTCAGCAGCCATATTTGTCAGAACCATCCTGTCTGCAACACTCATATTATCAACAACTTCACCAGTAAATTCAATTGCCTTATAATCCCCACCATCAGCACCTATTTGACCAATTATATATAGAGCGATGTCTTTAGGAGAAATAAACTTAGACATTTGACCGTTAATAATTATCTTAATAGTTTCAGGAACGCTGAACCATAACTCGCCTGTTGCCCAGATTGCAGCTACCTCTGACCGTCCAATACCGGCAGAAAAAGCACCCATTGCACCATAGGTAGTAGTATGTGAGTCTGAGCCGACAATTAGTTTTCCAGGAAGAGCAAATCCCTGTTCAGTAAAAACCTGATGACATATACCATTATTAACATCATAAAAATTGTCTATACCCTGCTCATTAACGAATGTTCTGATCTCTTTATGATTGGATGCAGAAGATTCCTTTGGTGCAGGAATTTCATGATCAAGAATAATCACAACCCTTTCAGGATATTTTATTTGTTTAACTCCTATCTTCTTAAATGTCCCTGATATAGCAGCAGCATTATCATGACTCATAACATAATCAGGTTCAACAGATACAATCGCACCAGCAAATACATCTCTACCTGACTTATTACTAAAAAGCTTTTCAGCAAAAGTTTTTCCCATATTTAATTACCTCCAATAGATTATAATTTTAATATGGAGGTCGAATTCGGGGCACGAATCCGACGAGCTGTGGTCCGCACCATAGCCCAGGCAATAGCCCCTCCAAATTATTAATAAGAAAATAAATTTTAACATATAAAGGAGTTTTGGTGCTAGTCCGATTAATAGACAAACAATATTAATTTATGTTAATAAGCATATCGCTTGCTTCTGTTGGTAATAGATTCCCTGATTTAATTTCTTTTTCT
>JAOZTV010000339.1:2483-3393 GCA_029939015.1 Candidatus Aminicenantota bacterium | reverse complement strand
ATAAGAGACGAGTCACATAGATTTGCTATTACATATAATAGATTATTAAGAAAAAAAAACCAGTTGAATTTAAAATAAAGATATTATTTACTCTACTCCAGAATAGTATAGTAAATATATTATAATACCTAATAGGTATTTTATTTTAAAATAATTGGAGAATAATATGAAAAACAAAAACAGGAGAGAATCAAAAACGATTTTTCCAAAATCTGACAAATATATCTTGAAGTTAATGGGAATAAGGTATCTATCAGAAATTGAGGAATTAAGATTAGATGGAATTGATAACCTTAGAAATGTGCAAATTTTAAAAAACAGCAACAAGCTAAAAAGATTATATATTAGTGATTGTGAAAATCTGACAAATCTTGAGGGATTACGATCTTTGACAAATCTTGAAATGATTAGTATTTGGAATTGCGATTCTTTAGAAAATTTAGATGAAATAGAAAATCTTGTAAATCTAAAGGAATTAAGTTTAAACTCACTTAAGATAAAAAATTTTGATTGGCTTATGGAATTATCTAATCTCTCTTCTTTAAATTTAAAAAATTGTTTTTACTTAAAAAACATTGATGGTTTGAAACATATACCTAAACTAAAATCATTAAAATTAAATAATTGTCTAAATCTTAAAAAACTCAATGGAATAGAGAAGCTTCTAGAGTTAAATTATTTAGACTTACAGAGTTGTACAAGTATAGAAAACATAGACAGTCTATCTCATTTGAAAAACCTACAATCATTGGTATTAAATGAATCAAATAAAAACATTGACGTTAACCTTCTATTAAAACTTCCTAATTTAAAAGAAATCATTATTAATAAAAATATTTTTTTTAATATTGATATTGATAATATTGATGATTTAGAACTATTCTAATCGTCAATTTAGGTTATAATGTGA
>JAOZTV010000339.1:0-2473 GCA_029939015.1 Candidatus Aminicenantota bacterium | reverse complement strand
TTAAGATAAGCTGTTTGGTAAGCTAAAATAGCATAAGCCGTTGAATGAGATTTATTAAATAAATAAGGTGCAAACTCTTTCATTTGAGAAAATAATAGATCAGCTTTGTTTCTTTCAAATCCATTTTTTAAAGCTCCTGTCAAAAACATTTTCTTTAGTTTTGGAATTTCAATTTCTATTTTTTTCTCTAATATAATTCTCATCTCATTTGCTTTTCCAAGTGAAAACCCTGCAATAGTTCCAAATATCTGCATTAGCTGTTCCTGATAAATGATAAGTCCATAGGTGTTTTTCAGGATAGGTTCAAGTTCAGGAAATTCATAAATTATTTTTTCTTTTCCATTTTTTCTTCTCTTAAACGCATCTGCCATTCCTGAATTCAAAGGTCCTGGTCTGTATAGTGCATTTATTGCAATTAAATTTTCAAACTTTTCTGGTTTTATGGCTTTAAGTAAATCCCTCATTCCTGAACTTTCAAATTGAAATACGCCATCTGTTTCCCCTTTTTGAAAGATTTCAAATGTGCTTTTATCATCCATTGGGATATTGTATAGATCAATATCATTTCCATCTTGTTTAGATATTTGATTAAGTGTTTTTTGAATTATTGTCAATGCTTTCAACCCAAGAATATCCATCTTAATAAGTCCCAGTCCTTTTATATCATCTTTATCAAATTGTGTAACAATATCATTCTTTGTTTTATATAAAGGCAGAAATTCAGATATTTTTTGAGGACTAATTAAGGTTGCCGCTGCATGCATTGATGTATGCCTTATATTGTTTTCAATTTTGGCTGATAGTTCAATCATTTTTTTAATTTCAGGTTTTCTATTCATCGCCTCTCTTAGTTCTGTATTTGTATTTATCTCGTAAATAATCTTTGTTTTTGGACCATCAGGAATTATTCCTGTGATTTTATTTATTGTCTTTTTAGAGATGCCCATCACTTTCCCAATATCTCTAATAGCCATCTTTGTTTTCATTTTTCCAAAAGTGATAATTTGAGTAGTATTTTCTACTCCATATTCTTCTCTAATATAATTAATTATTTCACTTCTTCGTTCAGTTTCAAAATCTATATCTATATCAGGCATTAATGGGTTTTCAAGGTTTATGAATCTTTCAAAAAGCAGGTCATATTCAAGAGGATTAATTTTAGTAATACCAATTACGAACAACACAAGACTACCAGGTGCAGATCCTCTGCCTGGTCCTACAGGGATATTATTCTCATTTGAAAACATTATAATATCCCTTATGATTAAAAAATACCCAGCAAAACCCATTTTTTTGATTTGATTAATTTCATAATTAAGTCTTTTTTCATAAATTTCAATGTTATGTCTTTTATTTAAGAGAGATTTCCTGAGTTTATCAAAAGCATCTCTGCATATTTTTTCAAAATATTCATCAATAGTGAATTCTTTTGGAACTGAAAATATCGGCATCATTTGCTTTCCCAATTTGAATTCAAACTTACATTTTTCTGCAATTTTTTCAGTTGTATCAAGCCATTGAGGATTATTTACAAAGAGAGTTTTCATTTCTTCTTTTGATTTAAAGTACATTTCTTTAGTCTCAATCTTCTCAGGTCTATCTGGATCACTTAAAACATGATCAGTTTTCATACATTTCAAGATTTCTACTGCATCCGCATCCTCTTTATCAAGATAATGAACATTATTTGTCGCAACCAATGGGACACTTATTTTTTCTGAAAGCTTGACTAATTGTGGAATAATCTCTAATTGCTCTTTCAAATTATGATTCTGTACCTCAATATAATAATCATCTTTAAAGAGTTTTTTATACGAATTTGCACGATCATAAGCCTTTTTCTCCTGATCTGATAATAAGTATTGTGATACATCCCCCTTTATAAAAAGAGAGATTGCAATTAAACCCTCATGGTTTTCTTCTAAAATATTCTTATTATAACCATAAAGATGATATGCAGTTAATATTTTTGAAAGATTTTTATAACCAATATCATTTTTAACAAGTAATATTAAATCGTCAATTTCAGCACCGATTATAGGTTTAATACCATGCTTTTTTGCTTCCTTATAAAAATTAATACCACCCATAATATTCCAATAATCAGTCAGAGCTACAGCAGACATACCAAACTCTTTAGCCCTCTCTATCAATTCAGGAATCTTCAAACTTGAATCAAGAATACTATAATCAGAATGTAAATGAAGATGAACAAAACCACCAAAAGATTTATCATTAATATTTTTTTTCATTTATTACCTCCAACTATATAATAATACATCTACTATACTATCCTGGAGTATAGTAAATAAACAACATTTTTTATTTAATAAAATTTTCTAAATTGATTTATTTTTTTTTGTCAATTCGATTCCATTTTTTTGACTTTTTATAGAATTCTTCTAAATTTCTCCTTGAGTTATAATCAATTATACTATCAATCCATTCTTCATAACTAATAGACCAAATTTTA
>JAOZTV010000338.1 GCA_029939015.1 Candidatus Aminicenantota bacterium | reverse complement strand
GTAAAATTTATTCAACTGTTACTGATTTTGCAAGGTTTCTTGGCTTATCAATATTTCGTCCCTTTTCTTTTGCAATATAATATGCAAATAGCTGGAGTGGTATTATATTCAATATGGGTTGTAATACTGGGATTGTTTTAGGGACAATAAATATGTCATCTGAAATTTCTATAACTTTTTTTGCACTTGAATTAGTAACAGATAGTATTTTGCCGTTCCTTGCTTTTATTTGTTCGATATTACTTAGCATTTTATCCATAACTTCATCATCAGGTGCAATTGCAACAGTTGGGAAATTTTCATCTATTAGTGAAATAGGACCATGTTTCATCTCTCCGGCAGGATATCCCTCTGCATGAATATAGGATATCTCTTTCAGTTTTAATGCAGCTTCCATTGCTGTTGGATAATTATATAATCTTCCAATATAGAGAAAATCTCTGAAATGGGCATATTTTTTTGACACTTTTTGGATATTTTTTGCATTGCTCAATATTTCTTTAATCTGTTCAGGTAGCTTTTTAATTCCATCAATAATGCTCTTGCCTTCAATAAATGATAAACCATGATATCTTCCAATTAGAAGCCCCATTAAGGTTAATAGTACTAATTGTGAGGTATATATCTTTGTTGAGGCAACTCCAATTTCAGAACCAGCATGGTTATATACACCTGCATCTGTGAGTTGTGTAATTGTTGTTCCAACTTCGTTGACCATACCAAGAAGAAGTGCTCCTTTTCTTTTGGCTTCTTTAAGTGCAGCTATAGTATCGGCCGTTTCTCCTGATTGAGAAAGTGCAAGAACTGCAACATCTTTATCTAATGTAAATTTTCTATATCTGAACTCTGATGCTATCTCAACCTCAACATCTAATTCTGTAAGTGATTCAAATATATATCTTCCAAGTTTTCCTGAGTAAAAACTTGTACCACAGGAGACAATTATTAACTTTTTTATACTTTTGAGCCTTTCTAGGACAGGTTCAAGCCCACCAAGTTTAGAAACGCCTTCACTTTCAATTATTCTTCCACGAAATGCATTTTTAATACTAATTGGCTGTTCAAAAATTTCTTTTAACATAAATGATTCAAAGCCTTTTTTATCATTTGAATATGAGTCTTTGTCAACTATCTTGATGTTTTTTTTTAAAACTTCGTTTCTCAGGTTTTTAATAAAATATTCTTTACTGTTTAAAACCGCCATTTCGTCATCATTTAAGACAATAATCTTATTTGTATAATCTGAAATTGCAATAGGATCTGATGCTGCAAAAAATTCATTATCACCTACACCAATTACAATTGGACTGCCTCTCTTTACAATAATGATTTTATGATCAATGTCTGCATGAATAACTGCCAGTCCGAATGTTCCTGAAAGTCTTTCTACTGTCTTTAAAACGGCAATTTCTAAATCATCTGTAAAATACATATCTATAAGATGTGCAATAACCTCAGTATCTGTATCTGAAATAAAAATATAACCTTTATTAATTAGTTCATATTTTAAATCTTTATAATTTTCAATAATACCATTATGAACAACACATATCTTGTTTTTATTATCCAATTGAGGGTGTGCATTGATTTCAGATGGACGACCATGGGTAGCCCATCTTGTATGTGCAATGCCATAACTTGCATTAGTTGTTATATTACTAGTTTTGGCTTCAAGATTAGATACCTTACCTTCTGATTTAATAGTAATTGGTGTTTTGTCTTCAATTACTGATAATCCTGCTGAATCATATCCTCTATATTCGAGTTTTTTTAAACCATTTATGAGGATGGGAATAGCTTTTTTACTTCCAGAATAGCATATTATACCACACATTTTATTCTCCTTAAAAATGAGTTAATGATGCTTTGCCTATTGGATAAACGTTAAAACCAATGTCAAAAAGCTCTTTATGATTTAAAATATTTCTTCCATCAAATATGAATGCAGGTTTTTTCATTGAATCATAAATTCTTTTATAATCAAGATCTTTAAATTCATCCCATTCAGTTGCTAAAGCTATAGCACTGCTTCCGTCTGCAGCCTTATATGGGTCTGGTTCATAGCTTACATTCTGGTCTATACCTTCAAGATCAAGCCTGGCATTTTTTAATGCCTTGGGATCTGTTATTGCTATATTGGCACGTTCTTCCAATAATTTTTTGATTATTACTATTGCCGGTGATTCTCTAGTGTCTCCAGTATTAGCCTTGAAAGCAAATCCAAATACTGCAATTTTTTTATCTGCAACTGTATTGAACATTTCCTTAACCATTTTATTGACAAATCTTGTCTCTTGATATTCATTCATCTTAATAACCATTTCCCAATAATCAGCAACTTCAATTAATCCATAGCTTCTTGCAATATAAACAAGATTTAAGATGTCTTTTCTAAAACATGAACCTCCAAAGCCGACACTTGCATTTAAAAATTTTGAACCTATTCTAGAGTCTTTGCCTACAGCATAAGATATTTCTGAAATGTCAGCATCAGTTTTTTCACATAGAGCTGAAATTGAGTTTACCGAAGAGATCCTCTGTGCAAGAAATGCATTTGCAACAAGTTTTGTAAGCTCAGAAGACCATAAATTAGTAGTAAGGATTTTTTCATCTGTCATCCAGTGTGCATAAATATTTGAAATTGCTTTTGCCGCCTTTAGCCCTGCTTCTGTATTATGTGAGCCAATGAGTACTCTGTCACCATCAATAAGGTCTTTTATAGCAGTTCCTTCTGCGAGAAATTCTGGATTCGATACTATTTCAAAATTGATACCCTTTTCATTTGAACTGAGAATTTTGTCAAGAGCTTCTGCAGTTCTTACGGGCAATGTACTCTTTTCAACAATTATTTTATCTCTGTCAGAATGTTCAATTATTTCATGAGCTGTTTTTTCCCAATATTGTAGGTCTGATGCCATGCCTGCACCTTCACCAAATGTTTTTGTTGGTGTATTGACTGAAACAAATATTATATCGGCTTCTTTTATACCATTGGCAACATCTGTAGTGAAAAAAAGATTTTTACCTCTACATGAATTAACAACTTCATCCAATCCAGGTTCATATATTGGTAGATTATCAGAATTCCATTGATTGATTCTATCTTTGTTTATATCAACAACTGTAACCTTATATTCAGGGCATTTTAATGCAATAACAGACATAGTTGGCCCACCAACATATCCAGCACCAATACATAAAATGTTTTTTTCAAATTTCATTTATTTCCTCCAATATTTACTAATTATAATTATATCATATATGAATTTAAAAATGTTTGTTTTAACCTAAATTTTTCATCAAAATCTACTGCAATGTTCAATATGCCCATTCTAACAGCGTTAAGCTCAATCGTCTTCATTGCAAAATAGTGCGACTATTCTTCATTTGACT
>JAOZTV010000337.1 GCA_029939015.1 Candidatus Aminicenantota bacterium | reverse complement strand
CGATCTTCTTCGTTAACTAACCATACACATATCCCCAATATGCTTAAGGTTAGTTAATACCAGCATCACTGATGCCGTTCAAATATTGATCCGCTATCATCGTCTAATTACCCAACTTATTTATACACAAGCCCTATATTACTATTTTTTAAACTTACTTTTCTTCGTCATCATGACATTCAATTTCTTCATAACCTGTTATCATAGCTTTTAGATTTGAAATTGGGGTATGCCCTGTTGTTGTCATATAAACATGAATGATTGTAAATGCAAGAAGCATGAATGCACCCAATACGTGAACGATACCAATTGTTTGTACAGATTTCATTTCCATTGATCCATGAGCAACAAAATAATAAATCACACCTGTAACTATCATAACCGGAATCATAAATATTTTATATCCCACATAAGTAAGTCTTTGAAGTGGATTTAATTTTGCATTTGCAGTTTTTTCAACAGGATGCGCTTCATCTTTAAAAATACCGAATAAATAGTATTTTATTTGTTCACTTAGTTTATTTGTTGTAGGAACATATTGTCTCCACTCTCCAGTTGTAAAATGCCAGAATATAGCAAAAACAATAAGTGTCATTAATGTAAATGCTGCATAATTATGAAATAGAACTGCTTTTTTGAATCCAAAAACAGAAAAATTTCCATGTACTTCAAAACCAGTTAAGGCAAGAAAAGAAATAAGCACTGCTTGAGCCCAATGCCAGAATCTTTCAAACCTTTTATATAAAAATACTTTTTTTATCATTATTTTACTCCCTTTTCTTTACAATTTTTTCCACCGTTCTTTTTATATGCAATAATTCTTAGTAAACCATGAACAGTTATTCCAAAGAAAGCACCAATAATCATAAATAAACCTAATATGTCAAATGTTTTATGAAAATCTCTTCCAGGAATCCAGCATGCTTCAAGACCTGCAAGTCTTCCGTTTCTACTATGACATTCATCACAACTTAAAGATTTTGTTTTATCTCTAACCATATGAGTTAATGGCCAATACATCTTAGTTTCGACCCAACCGAGTTTACCAGTATAAGGAAGATTCGCTGCTTTCATACCAGCTTCAGCTGACTTATTCCAGTCAAAATCACCCCAATATGCCCCCGATCCTTTTTTTCCAAGAAGTTTTGGTATTATCATAAGATTATTACCTTCATCATAAGGTTGTTTTCCTCTCATAACTTTAAAAGGCCAGATTTTTGCTTTTTTATCTCCACAAGCACCACTAATTGTATTTATTTCAATTGGTTGTTTTGTTGGATCAATTTTATCCCCTTCAAGAAGGTGTCCAACTTTGCCGTCAAACCAATAATACTCAGGTACTAAATTTTTGCCCAGTTTGAACTCACCTTTTTTAAAATGATAAGTTTTATAACCATCTTCATCTTTTTCAACACCTTTTTTACCTCTTTTCTTATCTCCAGCCTTTGACCAGTCCCACCACATTTTTGTTTTATATGTAGTTGAAAAATGTGATATATGACAAGCTTCACAGGCAATTTTTTTAGTATGTTTATCTAATACTCTATTAACAAAAGTAGATTTGGGTGCTTTTCTTTCTAATAATTTATGATTATATCTATTGTCAAATTTTTCTACAAATAAGTTTTCTGTATGAGGATTATTAGTATGACATCTTTCACAGGATATTCTATCTCTGTTTTCTACAGATACTGAATATAACTGTCCTTTTATATCGTGTTTTTCTGCAACATGACAATCAACACATTGCATATTCGCCCCATCAACACCCATATGAACATCTATTTCTTTTTTGGGTTTTGTAAGAGATTTATCAAGTGCACCATGTTTTACTGCATTACCACCACCACCAAAAAAATGACATGTACCACAATTTTTATTTGTTGGTCTTGCAACACTTTGTGCTACCTTATTATAGTCAGGTTTATAATAAAACTTCTTATTAGCTTTAAATTTTATTTTGTCTTTACCTGCCAGCTTTTTATAATCAGCTCCTACAGGATATCCAGCACCTGTTGGAAACTTTTTATATGTTCCAGTCTGTTCATGACAGACAAGACAATCAACCTTTGTTTCATCGGTAAAATCAAAGTTTTTGTCTTTCCAACCATAACCAATATGACAGCTTGTACACCTCGGTTCATTTGAAGTTATACCAATACAAAAATTATTGATTACATTTTTCTTACCAACTTCAATCATCTGACCTTCTTTACCAGGCATTTTGTCTGTTTTTCTACTCCAAGTCCAATGTGATGTTTTCATAATCGCTTTAGCTGCTTCAGTGTGACATGTTAAACAAGCTTTAGTAACATCTTCCGGTTGATCAAACTCTTGCTGCAAAACAGCAAATTTTGTATGATCACCTGTTGAAACTACATTCCGTTTCTTTTTTGTTTCAACTTTCTTAACTTCTTCTACCTTGTCCACCTTAACTGCTTCTTCCACTTTTTTTTCAGTTGTTTTATCAACCTGAGCGAAGATAATTAATGTGAAAACAAGTACCAAGACCAATGCAAAATACTTCTTCATTTTACTCCTCCTTTTTATAATTTAGGTAACCTAAATTGATCGATATCACTCAATTTAGGTAATTTCATTAAGCTTTAATAGAGAAATTTTTTCCATAAAATCGCCCATCTTTGAAATAATCTCCAGTATTTCATAATCAACAATAGAATAATAATTAAAATTACCCTGTTTTTCTCGATCCAGAACACCTAATTTATATAGAGCCCTGAGATGGTTTGAGAGATTTGACATAGAAATTTCAACTTTTTCCTGAATTTGAGAAACATTTAATTTATCCTCATTAATAACTTCAATTATTTTTAATCTTGCAGGGTTTGTCACGGTATGACAGAAAATTGAATATGCCTCATAAAATTTATCGTTTCTCATTTTTAGTTAATACTTTAACATATAGAACTTTAAGTGTCAACACTTTTTAATGTTTTTATTTCATGAAGTCTTGAAATAGATATGGTAAAAGAAGAATCTATTTTACTACTTGAAACCCAGCTTCTTTCCAGGCTCTTAAACCACCTGAAATAATATAAAACACTTTAAAACCTAAATCTTTCATTACACTAACTGCTTTAGTAGTTTTCTTACCTGTTCCACAATATATTATTATAGGTTTTGATTTGTCAATTTTTGAAATTTCTTTTTTAAATGTTTTTGGATGAAATTCTATCAATATCGCACCTTTGATATGCCCATCTTTATATTTTGGAGGCTTACTCATATCAATAAGTGTGTAATCTCCCCTATTCATCATTTCATAAGCTTCTTTTGGGGAAATTTCTTTTGACGATGAACATGAAATTAACACCAATACTAAAATAAATAAAACATATATAATAATTTTTTTCATAAAATAAACCTCCATATA
>JAOZTV010000336.1:554-3401 GCA_029939015.1 Candidatus Aminicenantota bacterium | reverse complement strand
TAATAAAATTTTCATTTTTAAAAGGTCCTGGTTTTCATTTTTTACTACTAACTGCTCAGTTGAATCAGATAAAATAATATTATTGGTTTGATAGTCAACAGTTAATTTAAAAAATCTTAAAACATCGCAGCCAATCATTCCATATAAAATTGTATTCTCTCTATTTCCCAAAGAACTAAATTTTTTTCTAAAATTTATAACAAATGGTTTAAATTTATTTATTTTAACTCCTGGAAATTCTATTTTTTTCAGAATTGTATAATAATTTTCCCCATATAATTTTTTTAATTCTAAATTACTTTTTTTTGCATAGGTTTTATCCAGAAGTGTAACTCCACCTGTATCAAATACAAATGGTTTTTTCTTTTCTTGTTCATTAATTTTAACATCAATAAAAATTATATGAGAACCCTTTATTTCAAATGGTATTCTAACAATATTTGTTTTTAATTTACCAGACCCTCCTTTCAAATTTTCAAACATTTTTATTCTTTGATCAGCCTTTGAATAACTGTATAAAGAAAATAGAACAACACTAAATACTAAATATAATAATTTTACTTTTTTCATAACAACCTCCATTAAATGATTTATTTTATTTCTTTATTTTTGCTTATTAAAACCTTCATAATAACATTCCGATAGTTGTTAATAAATTCAAAAATTTAAATTTATTTTTCATCATATCTCCAACGTTTATTTTTTGGATCTTAAATCTTCTATAACTCTGGCATCCACCCAGTAAAAATCATCCCCGGTTTGATTATATCTTTCTTTTAGTTGAGAGAGAGATTGAGGTGTTTTGAAGTATCTTTTAAAATCTCCCGAAGTTCTGGCAAAAAACAAAAACTTTCCATCAGGGGAGATACGGGGAAAACGGTCATTAGTTTTTGCGTTTACAGGGAAATCAAATTTAACAGGATTCGTCCAACTACTGTCCTTATTTTTAAAACTACAATACATATCATCCATTTCCTGACCATCCCGACCTGAGCAAAACACAACATATCTTTCATCCGGGTCTATGAATAGACTCCAGTCAAAACCTTTTTTTGAATTTATTTTCTCATCCAGAAATTTTCGTTTTGTAAACTCCATGTTTACCAGAGACGATTTAAAAATACCTACTCCAAAAGGATGTCCTTTGAAAATTGAAGTAAAATATAGGTTTCCATTCTTTGAAACAGATGGATTACTCTCCATCTTATCTGAGTTTACCATTTTACCGGCATTTTTAGGTTTACTCCAGCCAGATTTTGTTCTCTCTACATACCAGATATCCTTGTCTTTCGGATCACCCTTTCCATTCAAAGGACGGGTAGAATCAAAATAAAGCCTTTTATTATCAGGGGCTAAACAAGGGCTTCCATCACTATACTGACCTGAAAAAGTAGCAACCTCAGGTTTTGTCCATTTATTATTTATCCTTCTCATCCAGAGTATTACCTCCGGAGTTCCATATTCAAAGAGGACTGACCAGTAAACTTCATTCATATCAGATGAAAAAGTGGGTGTCCCTCGGTCACCATATTCAGTTCTTAAAATACCGGGCGCAAAAAACTCAGGCGTTTTTCCTGGTAGTTTCTGACCAAGGTAAGGACCGGTCAGTTTAGTAAAACTTAATTCTTTTTTATTTCCTGCATTTAACTGTGAAACTCCAGACAAAGTGCCGGATATAAATAGATGACCTACAAAGACAACAACCATTATTAATTTCATTTTTTTTTCATCATAACTCCTTAAATTATTCAAATTTGATTTATTCTAAAGTAACACACAAAATTCTAATTCAGTCTCACTTTCATTATTACTACACCCTTAGGGTTCTTACCTTTCCAATTACCATCGGCAATATAGTAGAAAAAATCATTTACAATGACTCCTGTAGTGGGTACACCTAAATCAGGAGTGTTTTTTTCAAATACTTCACAGCTTTCTAAATGTGATGTATCCTTGTTCAACAAAAACCTACTGACCTTGGGCAATAACATATTTTGAATAGCATAAAGATAATTGTCTTTGAAATATAAACCATCAATTCCGTAGGTATTAAAATCATCTTTGTGGGTTAGACGGGCAAAGACTTTTGTTTTTAAATCTATTTTGTATATACCATTTTCATCAGCAACATAGAGTGTCCTACCACCATCAGAAAGAGTTATTCCATTTCCAGAGATAATTGGGTGTCTCATGAATACTTCCAGCTTATCCGAAGAGTGAGGAATTATATAAATTCCGCCCCATGAATCAGATATATACACATCTCCATTTAGATGAATAACCAGATCATTGAACATATGTTTGGCACCATCAGGAACTAATGAATACTTTTTGATCAACTTCCCAGATGAAAGATTATATTTGAATATCTCAATCTTAAATTTTTTTTCATTATTGGAACAGGCCCATAAGGTACGACGGATCGGGTCTATATGGATACCGTTTACCCAAGATAACCCATCTTGTTTTCCTGTCTTTGTAAAATCATAATTTTTGCCAGCTTGATCTACTTTGACTATTTTAGTAAAACTAGAAAGATAGAACATTTTATCAACAGGATCATAGGTAATACCTTCAGGGATAACTGATTTATCTTTAATAGAAAAAGCAATCTGACTTTTATGTATTGGTTTGTCTGCTCTATTCATCAATTGGATTATCACTTTAAACTCTTTTTTTTTTCGCAAGCCACTAAACACCGGATCATTATTCACCGATTTAAATTTTGGGAATCGCACCTGAGAAGTATATCCAAGTTTTGCTGCATTCTTCAAATGTTTTAATGCAATACGGCTATTCCCCAATTGTTCATTCAGACGGGCAGCAAGGTAAATCATTCTTGGGTGA
>JAOZTV010000336.1:0-544 GCA_029939015.1 Candidatus Aminicenantota bacterium | reverse complement strand
GAGCACTTCATTGCAAAATTTAAGAGAGGATTTACAATCAGAAGCAGAGACAGCTTTTTCTGCTTTTTTTCGGTTTTCTCTAAAATCCTCATCAATCTGTCCCATAACAGGCAAACTTAAACAAATACAAATAATTACAATTACAACAGCTTTTACTAAGTTAAAATTCTTTATCATTATATCTCCTTAAATCTTCCAAATTTGTTTTAAACATTTAAAATCATCACTTCCTATTTTTTTATAAACTTAGCTTCTTTATATTTATCCGGAGATTTACTTAATAAATCACTATCTATATTTTTAAGATACTTATTAAAAAAAGCCAGCGTATACTCATTAAGGATTTTATGACATAGTTTTACATCCATTAATTTTTCAGATTGAGGCTTAAGTAATCCCATGTCATTAAAATAACCATGAGTAGTCCCTGAAAAAGTTAAAATATAATTTGTGTTTTTTGTGATATTAAAAAACATTTTACTTCTATACTTTTTTAGCTTCTGCCATAGAAGATAAACCTGATAATCTCTACCCATATCCTCTA
>JAOZTV010000335.1 GCA_029939015.1 Candidatus Aminicenantota bacterium | reverse complement strand
ATTCAAGTTTTATTCCAGGCAGTATAAAAAAAATATACTTCAATGTAAATGATTTTGTTAAAGAAGGGGATATTGTCCTGATACATGAAGCCATGAAAATGGAAAATGAAATCAGGTCTCCGATATCAGGTGAAATAAAATCAATAGGCGTTAGAGAAGGCGAAAATATATTAGCCGGTCATACTCTTTTTGTTGTTGAGTAATAAAGTACAGGTAATAGGGAATAAATTAAGTTCAGAGAGTAGGGTTTAGGTAATAGGGATTAGAAAAGCTTAAGAGAGTCACACTATTCCCTAAACCCTAAACCCTAAACCCTAAACCCTAAACCCTAAATTTACCTATTCCCTGTTAATTTTTGCAAAAAATTAATGTTTTTCAACAAAAACACTTGATTTATTTTTATTTTTTTTGTAAAATTATCTAATAATGATGGTTGAATTAGATAAATTTTTTAGATGTCCTAATTGTCAAAGTTATTCTTTGTCAAAGTCAGTCCCAAAATTTTATGAAAAAACAATTTCTTTATTTGTTCCGGTCTTTATATATGAATGCTCAAACTGTTCATATAGGTATGTTGACAGAAATGTTACAGCAATAAAATCAAGGCTAAAAAAAGCTCTTCTTATTGTTTTCCTACCAATAATACTAATATCAATCATATATTTTACTGGTGTTTTCTCAAATAATAGTAAATCTGATATACCTACAAAAAAGATAGAAACAAAAACTGTTAAACCAGAAATTGTAAAAAAAACTGAAAAGAAAGAAGATACAATAGTTAAACAGGTAATAAAAGAAACTGAAAAAAAAGAAATTATCCCGGAAGAAACAAAAACTGATGAAATAAATTCTAAAATTGAAAAAAAAGATTTTGAAAAATCTGAAAAAATTGAGATAGTTAAGGATTATAAATACATTTATTTTGGTAATAGTAAGAGATATGGTGTAAATTGGAATAAAACCAGAGGCGGTATTATTATAAGCCGAATATCAAAAGGGAGTGTTTTTTATATAGGTGGTATTAAAAGAGGAGATATTTTAACTGAAGTTAATGGTAAAAAAATTATTAATGGAAATAGGTTAAATATTGAAAGAGATAAACTCTTTTCTGGAAAAATAGACTTTATTGATTTAAAAGTTTTGAGAAATAAAGTAGAAATGGATTTTAAAATTTTAAAAATAAATCTAGATAAATTTATTAATAAATCTATTTTGAAAGTTAGAAGCAGTCATCCATTAAAAAAAGAAAGAAAATTTAGATGGATATATAAGAAAAAAAATATTAAAATTTTTAGAAAAAAAGATCAACGTGTGTTTATTGCCGGGGATATGGCAGGAATAAAGGGCTGGGCAGTTGATGATACAATTATTATAAATGGTAAAACTTATCCGGGCATCAAAGGTGGATTAGATTCAAGAGGCAGAAATATAAGTGATGAACGTAAATTTGCACCTCTTGAGATAACAGATATTGTCCCATCCGATAAAAAATTCACTTTAAAAATTCAATTGGCAAATCACGGAATACTTTTTGGTAATTCAGAGATATATATAGTGGTGAAAAACAAGGCAAGTAGGCAATAGGCAGGGAGGCAAGGAGTTAAAGATTTAAATAGTAGAGATTAGAGCTTTTTGAAGTTTTGTTTTTATTACTCTCCCTGCCTCTCTGCCTCCCTGCCTATACCCTTAGCTTCTTCCAAACTATCAATTCCAGTTTTAATAAGCAACTGATAGTCAATTAATGATATTTTATTTTCTTTTTCAACATATATTGGTTTACCATATCTGAATATAATTTCACCAAATGGTAGTGGTATTTCAAATTTATCCCATGATTTTTCAAATATTTTTAGTTTTGATGCAGTCCAGCTAATAGGTATAATTGCTGCACCTGTTTTTTCTGCTAATTTAATGACCCCATCTTTAGTTTGCTGAGGTGGTCCCTTTGGTCCATCGGCTGTTATTAAAATATGTGATTTATTTTCTTTTATAGAATTCATCATCTTTATAAATGCTCTGGCTCCACCTTTTGACGACGAGCCTCTGACAGGAATCATTTTAAATTCTTCAGCAACCTGTGACACAAATTCTCCGTCCTCTGAGTTTGATATTAAAGGACTTGCTCCTGAATTCTTAAATTGATATATAGTAAAAAAAATTTTTTTATGCCAGAATGCAAATATTATTGGTTCCTTTTTTTCTTTAATCCTCAATAAATTTTCATTGCCTTCAATTTTGATTTTATTAAAAAAAACTATTGTATGAATTAGAAACTTTAAAGTTTTTCTTATAAATAAGAATTTAATTTTCTTTGCAAATGTCATATTCTTTTATTTTTTCAAGCAAAGTCTTATAACTTATTTCAAGTAATTTTGCCGCTTTGGTTTTATTATTATTTGTTACCTTAAGTGTATCTGAGATTTTTATGATTTCAATTTTTCTTATAGCTCTTGATGTTATTGCTTTTAGGCTACCACTATAATTAATGTATTCATCAAGATTGATTATAGTCTTTGGCATAATAATGTCTGATATTGAAATTTCATTAGATTTACAAAGTATAACAGCTCTTTCGATAGTATTTGAAAGCTCCCTGACATTGCCAGGCCAATTATATTCAGAAAGTTTTTTTATTATAGCCTCTGAAACTAATAGATCCTTATTACGATTCATTTCCATTGAGAATTTTTTTATAAAGAATTTAGTTAAGAGGCTTATATCTCCCTTTCTTTCCCTTAGGGGAGGTAGTGTTACTGGAAATACACTTATTCTAAAAAACAGATCTTTCCTGAAATGTTTTTCTTCAATAGCTTTTTCAAGATTAGTATTTGTAGCAAAAATAAAACGAATGTCAAGCGTTATTTCCTGGCTGCCACCTATTCTTGAAATCAGTTTTTCTTCAATAACTCTTAATAATTTTCCCTGAAGATGTAATGGCATATCTCCAATTTCATCAAGGAAAAATGTGCCTCCCTGAGCAAGTTCAAGCTTTCCAATTTGTTGTATATAAGCATCAGTATATGACCCCTTTTCGTGTCCAAATAATTCATTCTCGAGCAGATTTTCAGGTATTGATGCTGCATTTACTGCGATGAATGGTTTGTCTTTTCTGTCACTTAGCCTATGAATGGCTCTTGCAAAAAGTTCTTTGCCTGTTCCGCTTTCCCCAAGTAAAAGGACGGGGGAATTAGTTGGAGCAACACTTTTGATTTTTTCAGCTTCTCTCAATATTTCAGGGCTATTGCCTATTATAGCTGATTTTTCTATCATTGAGGAATGTACCTCTTTGAAGATTAGATTTTCTCTTACTATTTGAGTTGAATCAAGGGCTTTTCTAATTATAATAAAGAGGTATTCGGGGTCAACAGGTTTAGAAATAAAATCGAATGCTCCAGCTTTCATAGCCTTTACTGCT